>JAPKDK010000420.1 GCA_028872645.1 Verrucomicrobiota bacterium | reverse complement strand
GCGTGCGGCCGAATTCGCCGCCCCACACGACGAGCGTCTCGTCCAGCAACCCGCGCGCCTTGAGGTCCTTTAGCAACGCCGCCACCGGCTGGTCACTTTGACGGCATTGGCGCCCGTGGTTTTCCTCCATCTTGCTGTGCGAATCCCATTTACTTTTGGTGCCGTGATACAACTGCACAAAGCGCACACCGCGTTCCACGAGCCGCCGCGCCATCAGGCAATTGCGGCCAAATGGCTCGGTATCTTTATTGCCGAAGCCGTAAAGTTTTTTCGTGGCCTCGGTTTCACGGCTGAGGTCCACCGCCTCGGGCGCAGAGGCTTGCATGCGGTAGGCCAGCTCGTAGGCCCGGATGCGGGCTTCGAGTTCGGTTTGGTGTTCGCGCGACTTTAGGTGCTGCTCGTTGAGGCGGCGGAGAAAATCCAGTTGCTTGCGGTATTGGCTGGGGGACGTGCCCTTGGGCAGATTAAGATTTCGGATCGGCTCTACGCCGGGATTGAGCCGCACGCCCTGATACATCGCCGGCATAAAACCGGCGCTCCAATTGCGTGGCCCATTCGCGGGCGCGGCGGGCGTGTCGGTCATCACCACAAACGCCGGCAGGTTTTCATTCTCGCTGCCCAGCCCGTAGCTCACCCACGCGCCGAGGCTCGGCCGGCCGGCCAGCGGTTGGCCGGTGTTCATTTGGCAAACGCCCCCGCTGTGGTTGATGCCGTTGGTCCAGCACGAGCGAATTACCGCAATGTCGTCCATACATTCCGCGATGCGCGGCAGCCAATCGCTCACCCACAGGCCGCTTTGGCCGTGCTGTTTCCATTTGCGCGGCAAGTGGAGGATGGGCGATTCCACTTCGCCCATTGCCGTGATGGGCCGCTTGAAACTCGGTGGCAAACTTTGCCCCGCCAGTTTTTTCACCAACGGTTTGGGGTCGAATAAATCGAGATGGCTCGGCCCCCCTTCCATAAAAAGGAAAATGCAACTCTTCGCCGTGGGCGCGAAATGCGGACGCTTGGCCGCCAAAGGATTGACCGAGGTTTTTAGCGGATTTGCATCCAGTAACCCACTCAACGCCAACGCGCCAAACCCCGCCCCGCCCCGCAAAAGAAAATCCCGCCGCGAAGCCACCGGCATATCGTGTGGCACTTGCAGACCTTGATGTTCGTAAAATTTCATTACAGCACGCCTATCATTATTCAGTCCAAATAAACAAATTCATTCGAGTTCAGCATCGCGTGGCAGAAGTTTTCCAGGCTCGATTCGTGAATGAACTCCAGCGCGACCGACAATTCACCTGCAGTTGGCGCGCGGCCGAAGGACAGCCGGTATGCCAGTTTTACGCGCGTCGATTCAACCTCCTCCGCACAAACCAATCGGCACGCGAATGCTTCGGCGCGCGCCAGCATCCATTCGCCGTTGAGCATCAGCAGCGACTGCGTGGCCGTCGTGGTCACGTTGCGCGATGGCGCGTGCGAAATGGCATCGGGTGAATCAAACGCGTTCATCATCTCCGCCGGCTTGTTGCGCAGCACTGTTCCGTACACCGCGCGGCGCGGCACTTTCGGCAAGTCCACCCCAGCTCCGCCGGCCTTGATGTCCAGTTCGCCCGAGACCGCTAGC
>JAPKDK010000419.1 GCA_028872645.1 Verrucomicrobiota bacterium | reverse complement strand
CTTCTGCGGACTGCTGGGGGCACTGGGGATTTTTTACACCATCGGGCAGGAGGATCACCTCAGCGTGCGAGTGCGTCGTGATATCCCGCGTAATCCCCTTCGCCGCGCGGTGGCATTTTTATTTTTCAACGGCGCACTCGGTGGGTTAATTCTGAGTTGTCTGTTCAGTTTCGGAGGATTACTAATCATATTTGCTGGCTTGGAGGCGTGGCCCATACTCACGGGAAGTTCCTCGAGCACACATGATTGGAGTGAATTTTGTTCCGGCTTCATAATGCTGGGATTGTACCTCATCGCCCATGCGCTAATGTCGCTGTGGATCCACCGCACATGGCTGCCAACCCGCAGCCCGATGTGGCCGCGCCTGTTTTTTTTGGTGAGTATCGGGATTCCGTATTGCGCCACTTTTGTGATTTACTATCTGGTCAAACAGGATTTTCTCGCGGACGGAACGATCCCCGGTATCATACTCAATTCTTTCTATGCCATGGCCGATGGGGATGAGGAGAGTGTATACGCCCACCTAATTGCCGCACTGGTGTTGACGGTGGGGGCTCTGGTGTTGAATGCAAAATGGATTTTCGAGCGCCTCAAGGATTTTAAACCCTACGAACGACCAGCGACTCCTGTGGCACCTACAGCATCTGTAAAAGCCGCGCCATCTGCAACTCATGAAGGCCCCACTCCGCCAAAGCTTGATTGACGGCGAACAGGCGGGGCTGCGTTACGCGCTGTGCCTGCCTAACTCGCCGATGAGCGGCGTGCGCGGCGAACGCCTCGGCCGCCGCGCGGGCAGCTCGGTGGATTTTCAGGATTACCGCGAATACCAACCGGGCGATGACCTCCGCCATATTGACTGGAACGCGTACGCCCGCAGCAATCAACTCATCGTCAAACTGCATCGCGAGGAAGTGCAGCCGCATCTCGACCTCATCCTCGACACTTCCGCCTCGATGAATTTGCCGGATACCGACAAGCCCGCCGCGTTGCATCAACTCGCCGCGCTGCTCGCCACCGCTGCCGCCAACGCGCGCTGCTCGCAGGCGTTGTGGATGACCGGCGAAGGCTTCCAACGCGTCCGCAACGATACCCAACCGCCCGGCGCATGGGGCGAGTTGCCGATGGGCGGCGCGCGGTCGTTCGAGGATGCGCACGGATTGCTGCCCCCGCGTCTGCGCCGCCAAGGGATGCGGGTCATCATCAGCGACTTGCTGTGGCCCGGCGATCCCCTGCCCACGCTGCGAAAGCTCGCCGAAGGCGCGGCCAGTTTGCACGTCATCCAATTGCTCGCGCGCACGGATGCCACCGCGCCCGAACCGGGCAACGTGCAGTTGCAGGACCACGAAACCGGCGAGGTGCTTTCCATTTATATCGACGCCTCCATCCGCCAAACCTACCGCGACACTCTTCGTAGCCTGCAACAAAGCTGGCACAACGCCTGCAAACAAACCGGCGCGCAACTCACCACCCTCATTGCCGAAGACCTCGGCCAGTCACTGTCCGCGCTGGAGGAAATCCAACTGCTGGAGCCCGCCTGATGCCGACCATCACTTATCCCCTCGCGTGGCTTGCAGCGATCAGTTTGCCGTTGTTGGCGGCGATTTATTTTTTGCGGCATCGTTTTCGCAAAC
>JAPKDK010000006.1 GCA_028872645.1 Verrucomicrobiota bacterium | reverse complement strand
GCCGGAGTGAATCATCCGGACACGGGAATGCCGCGTAATACTTTAATTTTACCTGAGGCAATAGATCCGAAACTGAAGCTCGGCAGCAATTTTGAAACAAAGGCGCTCGACACGCTTACTCAGGCCGGAGATTTGGGTGCGAGTTATACTGCCTTTAACCCTGCTGGCGGCGGAGATGTGAATGCGGATATGCGTTTGCAGATTGAGCCAGAGCGTTTAACCGATCGTCGTGGATTGCTTGACCGTTTGGATAGCCTGCGCCGTGATATTGATGCTAATGGAGAGCTGGAGAGTGCGGATAAATATCAGCAACAGGCTTTTGATGCTATTTCACGTGGCGCGGCCGATGCCTTTGATTGGTCTAAAGAAGATCCGAAAACCATTGCGCGTTATGACACGCGACCTTTGTTTGATCAAAAGAAGTTGCAGCGTTGGCATGACATGAAACGTGCAAGCAATTTACTGGGTTTACAGATGCTAATGGCGCGTCGGATGTGTGAGGCAGGTTGCGGTTTCGTGACGGTGAGTGATTGTGGTTGGGACTATCACGCAAACAACAATAGTCCCAAAAACATGGCCGGTATTTATCCCATGGGCAATCAGGTGGATCACGCGGTAAGTGCGTTTATTCAGGACGTCCATGAGCGGGGTTTGAGTGAAAAGATATTACTTGTGGTGACGGGTGAAATGGGACGCTCGCCCCGAATTAATAGCGGCGGCGGCCGCAATCACTATGGTAATTTGACTTCGCTTCTGGTCTCAGGTGGAGGACTGAAAATGGGTCAGGTAATTGGCCAAAGTGACCGTCAGGCGGCCGAGCCGGCCACACGCCCGTACGATCCGAAACATCTGATGAGCACAATCATGCACACGCTTTTTGACATCGGCCAATTACGCGTGAAAGGTGGTCTGCCCAAGAGTCTGGTGGACGTGATCACCGGCGGTTCTCCCATTGAGGAACTGGTGTAAACTGTTTAAAGGAAACAAATTTCCAATCAACGGCACCTCACTGATTCGCCGGTTGAGGTGATGCCCACACGGCAAAATGCCGGAAATACTTTTTCACGTGAATTTCAGGGCCGCCTTCTGTGTCATAACTACAAGTTACAAACCCATAAACCTAGCGTTTTTTATTGCAAAAATCAGCTTTTTGGGCTATTTAATGCGCTTTTTTAGGGAGGTTTGTTTCCAATGAATGCTGACGGGACGAGTGTGTCCATCGGCAAAATGGTAATCTATGAATTTTGTGTCCCGCATTTGGCTGCCCTCGGCGGTGTTTGTGGCGTTCCTTTTGGCGCTGCTTAACCGTGAGGGTTTGTATGATCAGTTCGTCGTCAACGGGCGGTTTGTCACCGAGGGGTTGTTTACCCACGGCGTGCAAATTGGCGCGTGGATCTCAGCGGCGTTTTTGGCGAACCGGCTGATCACGGTTTTTTTCTGGGATGGCTTCATCGGCGCGTTGTCCGAACGACCGGTGACGCGTTTGCCGAAGGACGTGACGGGGATTGTGATTTTCTCCATCGCGGGCCTCGCGATTGCCTCCACGGTTTTTCATCAGGACACCACCAAGATCATCGCCGCCTCGGGCGCGGTAAGCATTGTGGTGGGGCTGGCGCTACGCACGGTGATTCTCGATTTGTTTATGGGCTTGGCGATTCACGTGGATCGGCCGTTCAAAATGGGCGACTGGATTATGGTGCATCAAAACCGCGTGGAGACGCACATCATCGCGGAGATTATCGAGATCAACTGGCGCACCACGCGGCTGCGCACCACGGCGAATAATATGGTGGTGGTGCCCAACAGCAAACTGGGCGAAACGATCGTGACGAATTATATGGAGCCCACGCCGCATTTCCGGATGGAGCTGGATTTCATCATTGATTTCGAAGTGTCCGCCGAGCGAGCCACGCGAGTGCTCACTGCGGGCATCCGCGCCGCGTGCGAACACAAGGGCATCCTCGCCAAACCCGAGCCGGAAGTGCGGATGAAGGAATCTTCCCTCAACGGGATGGTGTACGAGGTGCGTTATTTCATTTTGCCAAAAGATATTTCTCCTAATGAATCGCGGCACGAGGTGAACCAAACGGTGCTTGAAAATTTGGTGCATTCAGGTATCATGCCCGCGCAATCGAAGGAGGAGGTGACCTTGACGCGCGGGAAACAGCGGACGCTGGATGCGTCGCTGAACGAGGACTTGTACCAACTGCTCACGCGCACGGAATTATTCCGCAGCTTGAGCGCGGGCGAATTCGCGAAGGTGTTTCCCCAAATGCAAAAGCGTACGCTTGCGGAAGGCGAGGTGCTGTACGCGCAGGGTGCCGCCGGCGATTCACTTTTCGTCTGCCTCGAGGGTTTGCTAGAGCGATTTGTGGAAGACCCGAAGGGGCGGGTGAAAGTGGACACGCTACGGGCCGGCCAACATTTTGGCGTGGCCTCGGTGCTGGATGGAGCGGCGCGTTCCACCACGGTGACGGCCGGCACGGAGGTGCTAGTTTATGAAATCTCGAAGGCCGCCATCGCGCCTTTGTTGGAACAGCACGACGAGTTGCGGGACTTGCTGAAGAAGGGCGCGAAACAAGCAGCCAAACAAGTGCGATTGAAATGTGAGGAAGCGCAACGCGCCAAACAATCCAAGGCGAAGGGGGAGAAGAAAACGGCAATGCAAAAGGTGATGCAATCGTTTTTCCCGGGTTTCACGAAGTCAGATAAAAACAAGGGGGATGAAGGGGATGAACAAAAATAAAATCCGGGTGATGGCGGCGCTGTGGGTGGCGCTCGCCGGAACACTTTTGGCCCAACCACTACCGGGCACGGGCCCCACGCGCAGCCGCATCAAGCCGTGGTTAAAACATGCCCTCGGCGAATTGTCGGCGCTGAAAACGACCAATGATTTGAAGGTCGTTTCCAAGCGCATCACGCTGAGCTACATCGATCCCATTCGCGCCACGCAATTGCTGGCGCTGCACGGCTACACCATCGGCAAGGTCGAGGAACCGGTGGATCACACTAAACTGCCGGTTGTAATTTCCCTGCCGGGCACGGCCTTTCACGAAACCATTCCGAAGGCGGAAGAGAAGTTTCCCCAAACGGAAACGGATCCGATGAATGAATTGATAGTGTTTCACAATGAAAACGAACCGGGGCAGTTGAGCCGTTTGCTGGATTTGTTGCAAAGCGACGTGGATAAGCCCGCGAAACAAATCATCATCGAAGCGATGATTCTGGAAATTTCGTCAACCGCGCTGGAGGAAATGGGCGTGAAGTGGTCACGCTCGGGCAACCCCACCGGAAGCGGGTTTACCGACAAAACCAGCACGCTAACTTTCGGCACGCTGAAATATCCCAGCACGGACGAGGCACTCAACCTCGCCACCTCCGGCGTTTTCCACGGACTCAACGCGCAGGTAAAGGCGCTCGTGCGCGACGGTAAAGCGGAAGTGCTCTCGCGGCCGAGCGTGCTGGCACTGAATAATCGGATGGCGTTCATCAATGTGTCCAAGGAAATTCCCGTGGCCAATACTACTTATGAGCCGGGAAATAATTATCAGCGCACTTCTTTTGAGATGAAAAAAGCAGGCATCTCGCTCGCTGTGCGCCCTCGCGCAAGCGCCGATGGCAGCGAGGTAAGCATGCAAATCAACGCAATGGTAACAGCCCAGGTACCCAACGAGGATGTAGAGGTAAAGCAAGGTGCCAATGTGATGGCAAGGTCTCCAACCATTTCCGTGCGCGAAGTGAAGACCACCGCGCGCGTGGCCAACAACACCCCCTTCATCATCGGCGGTCTCATTGCGCGCGACAAACAAAGCAATGTCGACAAGGTGCCATTGCTCGGCGATCTCCCGCTGCTCGGCGGACTCTTCCGCAGCAAACAGGAAAAGGCGGTGAAGCGCGAAGTCATCATCGTCCTCACGCCGACGGTGTTGCCGGAAACCCAAGTCACCGGTAAACACATTCCCAAGGACGATGATTTATTTGATAGCTTTGGCAATCATCTCTTCCGCGACGCCTATCGCATTCGCGCGGAGGATACGTTTGACCTCAACTACCTCACCCAAAACCGACAGCTCCAGCGAATGAAAGCGCTGGCCAGCCGTATTGTGGCTAGCAATGTCCAATTACACGGGCAGTATCCGTACAATCATTTTGTGGATAACGCCGTGCCGGGCGAGGAGATTTTATGTTACCGCCAAATTTACGAAGTGCTCAAACGACAGGATATGCAGGAGCAACTGGCTTCCACAAAAATCATTTTCTTTGAGCCAGACAAAAATATCGAAGCCGGCCATCGCGTGCGATTTCTTGAGGAATACCTGAAATCCAACGCACCGAAAGTGCTCACAGAAAAGGGCGGCACCCAAGCGGTGGCAATTTCATTTACGATGCAGCGGTTCTCCGATAGCGCAAAAACCATTTTCAATGAACCCGTGCCGGAACTGAAGCTCGTGGACTGCGCCGATGAAGCGAATTGGGCACGCCAACTTTGGGCGCTCAATCAGCCCACGACAGAAGGGCAGGGAAAATTCACGGTGCTGCTGCGCCACCAAAAAGATGTGCAACGCCTCAAGTACGCGGTGTTGATGAAAAAAACCGTGGAGTTGAATACTGAAAAGCAGGCACTGAGCTTGAGTAATTTCACCCGCGGCCGGCTGCTGCTAATGCCCCGCGTGAAAGAGGCCGACATCGAGCTGGTGGATGGCGATGTGGCGCGCGCGTTCTTTTTCTCGGAGATGTATTATCAGGCGTTGCAGGTGGAAACGGAAAAAGACCTCGCGGCGTTCCGGAAGGTGATTGAAGATAAAAATCATTTGCAGCAGATGTTGAATCCCGACCCGCGTCGGTAACGTCAAAACCCGTTGGAGGGAAAAATGAAAACGAATCGTACTGAACTCGCAATCGGCGTGGCACTCCTGTTCGGAGTAGCCGCGTTGTTTATTGTTTCCAAACCTGAACCCACCGCACCCGCGCCCGCACCGGATGAAAAGCTGGCCGCCGCGCCGCAGCCCAAACCACCCGTTGCACCCAAGCCGGAGGCAGCGCCCGAACCCGTGCCAGCGGAACCGGAGGAACCCGCCGAAGGCGAAACACCCGAGCCGCCGGAAGGCGAACTCGCAGAAGGCATTGAAGGCGAGGAACCAACCGAAGAACCCGAAGTCCCCACCGATCCGGTTTTAGCGTTGGTGGATAAAATTGACAGCCCTGCGGGCAAGGTGCGCGTGCTCGCCAATCTCGCCGGCACGCTCGCGCAAACGGGCGACACCGAACGTGCGGTCATCATCCTCGCGCAGTCGCAAGCCATCGTGGATGAAATCGAAGAAGCCACTTCACTGGCGCCCGCGTTGAGCTATTTGGCCGGTGCGCAAATTCGCCTCGGGCTAAATGACGCCGCCCGAGCCACGCTGGCGCAGGCGTTGGCAACGGTGGAGAAAATCAAGGGCGTTGATGCGAAAGTGCAAACACTCGCCAAGCTCACGATTGCCCTTAACGAATTGGGCGACCACGAACAAATCCAAGCCGTACTCGCGCAGTCGCTGGTGTTGGCCCATGAAATTCAGCAGCAAGCGCAGGCCGTGCTGCAGCAATCACTCACGCTCGTGGGCCGTATGAATGACGGCGAAGGCAAGGCTATCGCGCTGCAACAAATTGCCACCGCAATGGCGCAGCCGGGCAACGCGAAACAAGCAGAAGAAATTTTTGTGCAAGCCCTCACCATCGCCACGCAAATTGCCGATGCGGAAAAGAAAGCGATCGCGCTGGATAAAATTGCCCAGTCCTTCGAGCAAGCCGGGCCGGGCGGTGGGTTTACCCAACTACAATTCAGCATCGGCTGGATGTATTATGAGGGCAACAACTTGCCGCGTGATTATGCGCGCGCCGCCGCGTGGTATCGCAAGGCCGCCGACCAAGGGCACGCGCAGGCGCAGGTGAATCTCGCCGTGATGTACACCGAAGGCGAAGGCGTAGCCGCCAGCAAAGTGGAGGCGCTCAAGTGGTTTCGCCAAGCCGCCGAGCAGGGCTTCGCCGAGGGCCAAACGGCCGTGGGCGTAATGTACGCGCTCGGCCAAGGCGTGGAAGCGGATCTCGTGCAAGCCAACAAATGGCTCGCACTCGCCGCCGCCCAAGGCGATGCCGATGCGCAAGTAGCGCACACAGAACTGGTCACTAAACTTTCCCCCGCGCAATTGGCGGAGTCTAAAAAACTCACCGAACAATGGCACGCGCAACGCGCGCCCGCGCCGAAGCCTGTTCCCGCTCCAGAGCCCGAGGTGCCCGAAGCTCCGAAGCCGGAATAATTTGAACCGCCAAGTCGCCAAGATGCCAAGTTTTTTCAAATGGTTTCCTTGGCGACTTGGCGGTTCAAAAAAATCCACCAACTAACTTATTCCTAGCCAGTGAATATCCTTGAGTTATTCACATTTCCCTGTTAATAATTTGGCTTTTGCATGAGCGAACGGAGGATTGATACCGGAATTTGGGATAAGCTGACGAAGGCTGTGGTGTTTCTGCTCGTCATTGCCGCCTTGCTCGCCGTGGCGGTTTGGTACTTGCCGCTCATCAAACAAAATGAACGAATGCGTTCGGAGATTTTGCGACTGCAACAAAACGTTGCCACCGAAGAAGAAACGGCCCGCCAAATCAAAGTGCAAATTGAAGCGCTCCGCAATGACCCCGAAACCGTGGAGCGTTACGCCCGCGAAAAGCTCGGGCTCGCGCGCCCCGGCGAAACGGTCATCCGCTTCGAACGGCCCGGCTCCAACGCACCGTAGTTAGCTAGCGCATTCAAGCTTGCATTCGGCCCGCGCTCGGCTACTTTTCCTGCCCGTTTTTGAACCCCAATTTTTATGGCTATTGCAAATGATCTTCGGCGCGGCAACGCGATTAAATACAACGGAGCAGTCTGCGTCGTGATGGACACCGGCCACGTGAAGCCCGGCAAAGGCCCGGCTTATATTCAGGCCAAGCTGCGCAACTTGAACACCGGTAAGTCTTCTGACAACCGCTTCAACTCATCCGAGAGCGTCGAGATTGTGCCGATGACCACCCGCAAGCTGGAGTTCAGCTATATGGAGGGCGACGATTTTGTACTCGTGGATCCCGAAACGTACGAGCAGGAAAACGTGCGCGCCGAGCTAATGGCCGACGTGAAAGATTTCATGACCGAGAACACGCCGCTCACCGCCACCTACGTGGACGGCAATCTCGCAATGGTCGAACTGCCCGCCAACGTGGTACTCACCGTCAGCGATGCGCCCGAGGGCGTGAAAGGCGATTCCGCCAGCAACGTGCAAAAACCCGTCACCCTCGAAACCGGCGTGATTATCCAAGTACCCCTCTTCATCAAGACCGGCGAGAAAATCAAGATCGACGTGAAGAACCAAAAATACCTCGAGCGCGCGTAGTTGGATTTTCAAACCCCAATCGCCGCTCGCGGTTTGTATTTCTTGGCCAGCGCCAACACGGTATTAAGCCGTTTCATTCCACCCGTGCACGTCGGATCACTGAGGTTTGCGGCGGCGGCGCAGACGGCGGTGAAGAGACTTCGCTGGATTTCCCAGCCTTCGTGGATGCCCAGCAGCATTCCGGTGCAAAAGGCATCGCCCGCGCCGGCGGCGCCTTGGATGTATTTTTGCGGCAGCTTCAGTGACGATTGCCAGTGATCTGTGCCGCCCCGCGTGCGGGCAAAGCCGCCCTCGGGAAAGTGCACGCACACCAATTCCTTCACGCCCAATTGCAGCAACGCGCCGGCGGCGTGCCGCAGCGCCACGGTGTCCAGCGTGCCGTCG
Organism: Verrucomicrobiota bacterium; assembly: GCA_028872645.1. GTDB lineage: Bacteria > Verrucomicrobiota > Verrucomicrobiia > Limisphaerales > UBA1100 > JACNJL01. The sequence goes on along the minus strand of JAPKDK010000006.1, from coordinate 23,110 downwards.
CTGCGGCGGATAGTGAAGCCGGTGGTCTTGCCGGCCTCGAATTCATTGAGGATGCAGTAATCCACAAACGGCAGCGCGGGCGAAACGATTTTGGCAAAGCGATTGCTATCTTCGCTCACGCAATCGATGCTGGTTTTCAATCCCGCCCGTTGGGCCTTGGCGCAGAGGGCGGCGGCGCGGGTGCCGTATTTTTTATCCGGCGCATCCATCGCATCGAGCAACAGCAGATAACCAATGTGAAAAATTTTGGCCTTCGATTTCTTGAAGTCCAACCCCTTCGCATTCCAAAGCGCATTGGCGCCGCGACAGTGAAAAAATGTGCGCCGGCCGGTGTCCACTTCCGTCATCACATCGGTGTACGACGTGGGGGCGCGATCGGTGATTTGAATTTGTTGGGCGTCAATTTTGTGGCGCTTGAGATCGGCGAGGATGTATTTGCCTAGCGCATCCTTGCCCACCAGCCCCGCGCCGCTGAGCGGAATCTTCGCGCCCAGCTTGGCTAGATTCACCACCAAATTATAAGGCGACCCACCCGTGCCCTCGCTTTGGCGCAGAATGTTGGCCAGCGTTTCCCGTTGCGGAAACACATCCACCATCTTCACCTGATCGACGATCCAATTCCCCGCCGCTAAAATTCCATTACGCTTCATAAGCAAAAAAGAGACGACCGTTTATAGCGGTTGCCTCGCGGAAGTGTCGAGCAATCCTAGTGTGTTTTCGCCGCTCGGGAGATGTTGACCATGAGAATAAATTTCAGACGCAGATCCAACGGGCGGCCACTGGCAGACTCGAGGGCTACAAGCTTGATCTCACCGGAATTTGCCACGCCGGAAAAAAATGCTTCGCGAGTGTGGAAAGTGGCCGTGTGCAGATCGGCTTGATCTAGTTTGCCCACAGATTCCTTCAACAGGAATCTACCGTTGAAGACAATGCGCCCTTCGTGAATTTTGGGTTGCACCACCAGTTGTAAACCGGTGGCGACCCGCTGAGCTTGGCCGGGCACTGGAGTCGCAACGGCCCACAAATCGAACTGCGCCTTTTCGCCATTCATCGTTACAATACGCGGCTGGGACAGCAATCTTTCGCCATCCATCAGGGTGGCCTCCACCATCAACTGCTGTGTGGCCAAGCTGCTATCGATATTTTTGGCGTTGCTCAACGAACTACACCCCGCCGACGAAAGCATACCAATCGTAGCAATCATCATCGCAATTTTCATTTTTTTGATCATAGTTTTAAGTAGCCCCTCCGCCAATGGGGAATGTGCGCAGCAAGAAAAACCGCCTCAATAAAAATTTATTCACATCATTTGACGAACTGGCATTTGTGGCGTATGTTCAGACCACTGCGCTATGAACACGCCGCATTATCACATCAACATTTTCTGGAGTACCGAAGAAGATTGCTTCATCGCCGAAATCCCAGACCTCAAACACTGTGCCGGTCAGGGCGATACCCCCGAGGAAGCGCTGGCCGATGTAATGGAGGTACAGGACACGTGGATCGTCAACTGCCTTAGCGCCGGCGAGCCCGTGCCCGATCCAGAGTACAGCGCCCCGGTGGAAGCGTAAGCCGCGCGAACGCCCACTCGACTCTCGACCCTTAGCCCTCAACCCCTTACCCTCCCGCCGTGTTCCGCCCCTGCATCGATTTGCACGAAGGTCGGGTGAAACAAATTATCGGCGGCACGCTTTCGGATTGCGCGAAAGGGCCGCAGACCAACTTTGTTTCAGACCGCCCCGCTTCGTGGTACGCCGAGCTGTATCGCAAGGATGACTTGCGCGGCGGCCACGTCATCCAGCTGGGCCCCGGCAATGAAACCGCCGCGCGCGAAGCCCTCGCTGCATTCCCCGGCGGCCTCCAACTCGGCGGCGGCGTGAATGCCGATAACGCTGCTGGTTGGCTCGATGCCGGTGCCTCGCACGTCATCGTCACTTCGTGGGTATTTCGCGAAGGCCGCCTCGATGCCGACCGCCTTGCCGCGCTCGTAAAAACCATCGGCCGCGAACGCCTTGTGCTCGACCTTTCCTGCCGCCAACGCGATGGCCAATACTGGGTCGTCACCGATCGCTGGCAAAACTTCACCGAAATGACCATCAACGAAGCCACCCTGAAAGCCCTTGCCGCCAGTTGCGCCGAATACCTCGTGCACGCCGTCGACGTCGAGGGCCAACAAACCGGCATCGACCTCGCCCTCGTGCAAACCCTCGCCGACCATTCACCCCTCCCCGTCACCTACGCCGGCGGCGCCAATTCCCTCGCCGACCTCGAAGCCGTGGCCAAAGCCAGCGCCGGTCGCCTCCATCTCACCATCGGCAGCGCGCTGGATATTTTTGGTGGCGATCTGAAATACACTGATTGCGTTGCCTTCAACCACCGGTAGGGGCCCGCTGCACGCGTCCATGGACATACGCAGCGGGCCCCTACCATCGCTCTACTAAATCCGCCTTGCCGTCACGGTTTCGCCTGCTACCCTCGCCGCATGCGAACCACACTTTTTTTAATATCCGCGATTCTCCTCGCCCCTGGCCTCCACTCCCAATCGAAGAAACCCAAGCGCAAACCCAATCCCGTTTTTGCGCCGGTGAAGGATGACCCCAAGTTGCCGCGGGTGCTTTTAATTGGAGATTCCATTTCCATTGGCTACACGCTGCCGACGCGGGAATTTCTCAAGGGCAAGGCCAACCTGCACCGCATCCCCACCAACGGTGGGCCGACGACGCGCGGGCTGGCGAGCATCGACAAGTGGCTCGGCAAGGGGAAGTGGGATGTCATCCATTTCAACTGGGGTTTGCACGACCTCAAGTACATGGGGCCGAAGGGGCAGAATTTGTTCCCCAAGGAAAAGGGCGGCAAACCGCAGGTGGCCATCGCGGCGTACGAGAAAAATTTGGAAAAGCTCGTGGTGCGTTTAAAGAAGACGGGGGCCAAATTGATTTGGCGCAACACCACGCCCGTGCCGCCGGGCGCGAAGGGGAGGTATGTGGGCGACTCCATTAAATACAACACCACCGCCGCGCGCGTGATGAAGAAGCACGGCGTGCCCACGCACGACCTGTTCACGATGAGCAAGGCGCGGATGAAAGAGCTGATGCTGCCGGCTAATGTGCACTACACCAAAGACGGCTCGCGCGTGCTCGGCAAGGACGTGGCGCGCGCGATTGAAGCCGCGTTGAAAAAATAGACGGTGGCCAAGCTGTATTTTTACTACTCGTCGATGAACGCGGGGAAGTCGACCACCCTGCTGCAATCGGCGCACAACTACCGCGAGCGCGGCCTGCGCCCGCTGCTCTTCACACCGCAACTCGACACGCGCGCCGGCGAGGGCCGCATCGCCTCGCGCATCGGGCTCGACGCCGCGGCCCTCGCCTTCACGCCCGCCGACGATTTGCTCAAGCTCACCGGCGACGAGGACGCCATCGACTGCGTGCTCATCGACGAGGCGCAATTCCTCACGCGCGCGCAGGTGTATCAACTCGGCGAAATCGCCGACCGCCTCAGCATCCCCGTGCTAGCCTATGGGCTGCGCACGGATTTTCAGGGCAACCTTTTTGAGGGCAGCCAGCACCTGCTCGCGTGGGCCGATACGCTGGTGGAAATCAAAACCATCTGCCACTGCGGCCGCAAAGCCACGATGGTGTTGCGCACCGACGCCGCCGGCAACGTCCTGCGCGAAGGCGCCCAAGTGGAAATCGGCGGGAACGAACGCTACATCTCCGTCTGCCGAAAGCATTTCAAGAAAGGGATGGCGACAAGGCAGCCGGGGGATTTACCGCTGGAGGAAGCGTGACGGAATCCCAAACACCCATCCGCCGCGTCGTCCTTGCCAGCTTCATTGGCACCACCATTGAATGGTACGATTATTTCATCTACGGCACCGCCGCCGCGTTGGTGTTCAATAAACTTTTCTTTCCGGAACTCGATGCGTTCACCGGCACCCTCGCCGCCTTCGGCACCTTTGCCGTCGGCTTTTTCGCGCGGCCGATTGGCGGCCTCGTGTTCGGCCATTACGGCGACAAACTCGGCCGCAAGAATATGCTCGTGACCACGCTGGTGATGATGGGCATCGCGACGTTTCTCATCGGCGTGCTGCCCACCCACGCGCAAATCGGTGTGGCCGCACCGGTGCTGCTGGTGGTGCTGCGCTTCATCCAGGGCTTCGGCGTCGGCGGCGAATGGGGCGGAGCGGTGTTGATGGCCGTTGAGCACGGCCACAAGGGGCGCCGCGGATTTTTCGGCAGTTGCGCGCAAGCCGGCGTGCCCATTGGGCTCCTGCTCGCCACGGGAGTTTTCACGCTGCTCAATTCACAGCTCACCGACGCCCAATTCCTCGCGTGGGGCTGGCGCGTGCCTTTTCTCATCGGTATTCTGTTACTCGCCGTTGGCCTCTACATTCGACTCGCCATTCTTGAGAGTCCGCTTTTCACAAAACTGCAGGAGCGGGAACCTGAACGGCCCGCGCCCATCCGCGAGGTGCTCACCAAATATCCGCGCAACGTCTTCATCGCCATGGGCGCGCGCTTTGCCGAGAACGCCTCCTTTTATATTTTCACTGTCTTTATCTACGCCTACACCAAGGACCAACTGCAACTCGACCGCCAAGTCATTCTCAACGCCATCCTCGTCGCCTCCGCCGCGCAGTTCATCGCTGTCCCGTGCTTTGGCGCGCTATCCGACCGCGTCGGACGCCGGCCCGTTTACATTTTCGGCGCCGTGTTCACCGCCCTTTTCGCTATGCCCTTCTTCCTGTTGGTGAAAACCCAATCGCCCGCCCTCATCACCCTTGCGATGGTCCTCGCCATCGCCGTTGGGCACGCCGCCATGTACGGTCCGCAAGCGGCGTTCTTCTCCGAGCTGTTTGGCACGCGCGTGCGTTACAGCGGCGTCTCGCTCGGCTACCAACTCGCCTCCCCCTTCGCCGGCGGCCTCGCCCCCATCATCGCCGCGCTCCTTTTGAAATGGTCCGACGGAAACCCGTGGCCCGTCGCGGTCTATCTCGTCTTCACCTCACTCATCACTCTCACCGCCATCTGGTTTGCGAAGGAGACGGTTAACACCGACCTGTCCGACGAGGACAACTAATCACCCGCGCTCAATCGCCAGCGCGATGCCCATGCCGCCGCCGACGCAGAGGGTTGCAATGCCGCGCCGCACATCGGTGTCCTCAAGAAAATGCAACAGCGTCACGAGAATGCGCGCGCCACTGGCACCGATAGGATGACCGAGGGCGAGGGCGCCGCCGCGCGGGTTGAGTTGCTCGTCGGACAAGCCGAGGCCGCGCGCGCAGGCGATCGTTTGCACGGCAAAGGCCTCGTTGATTTCCACGGTGTCCACGCCGGCCAAGTTCCAGCCGGTTTGTTCGCAGAGCAACTGCACCGCGCCAACGGGCCCCAAGCCAAAACGCGCCGGTTCGCAACCGACTGTGACTGCGCCGATGATGCGCGCGCGGGAATCCAAATCGTGCGCCGCCAGCGCCGCGTCGTTCGCCAGCAATAAAATGGCCGCGCCGTCGTTGATGCCCGAAGCGTTGCCGGCGGTGATGGAGCCGTCCACCGCAAACGCGGGCGACAGCGACTGCAACTTTTCCAGCGTCGTGTCCGGGCGTGGATGCTCGTCCGCCGCCACATCGCCGATGGGCACAATCTCGCGCGCGAAATCCTCGCGGGCCGTGGCCGCGCGTTGTTGGCTGCGAAGGGCGAAGGCGTCCTGTTCCCCGCGGCCGATGCCGTACTCGCCGGTCAACTCCTCCGCGATGTCGCCCATGCTGCGCTTCAGCCCGGGATCGGACAGCCCGTCGGTGAGGATGGCATCGAGTAACTTGGGGTTGTCGAGTTTTTTGCCAAAGCGCGCGTCTGTCGCGTAATGCGGCACATTGCTCATCAACTCCACGCCGCCAGCTAAAACCAAATCGGCCTCGCCCGCGGTGATGGCATCCGCAGCGAGCGCCACCGCCTTGAGTCCCGAGCCGCAAACCATATTCACCGTGAACGCCGGCGACGTTTGCGGAGCGTCCAGCGCCAAGCCCGTTTGTCGCGCGGTATTCATTCCGCAGCCAGCGGGCAGGACTTGGCCGAGGATGATTTGGCCGATGTGCGGCCGCAGCGCGTCGGGGGCGGTGGCCTCGGCGGTGCGAGCGGCTAACTCGGACGCGGTGGTTTTTTTTAAGCCGCCGCCAAACCGCCCAATGGGCGAACGACGCGCGGCAACAATGTGAATGGGAGTTTTGTAAATCATGTTAGTCCTTTCGAAAACACTTTGCGGGCATCACTTTCGGCTCGGCGACGTTCGGGCGAAATTCCATTTGGGCGCAAATTCCATTTTCCATGTCAATGCCGGGGGCCGTCTCGGTGAGTTCGAGCCCGTTTGCGCCAAGCTGAAAGACAGCGCGCTCGGTGATGTAAAAAACCTCCTGCCCGCGCGCGCGCGCACTGGGGCCGTGGAATGCAACCTGCGGAATCTCGTTCACAAATTTGCAGTGGCGGCCCTCGGTTTGGATTTGTAGTTGGCCGCCGTTGACGGCGACCTCCAAGCCGCCGGCGCGAAAGGGGCAACAGAAAACAACCTTGCGCGCGTTCTGCGCAATGTTGACGAATCCGCCGACGCCGGCAAAGCGGTCGCCCAGCATGCTGATGTTCACACTGCCCTCGGCGTCGATGGTCACCGCGCCAAGCACGGCGACGTCCAGCCCGCCGCCGTCGTAAAAATCAAACTGCGCGGGCTGGTCGATGATGGCCTCCGGATGCGCGCTGCAGCCAAAACTCAAGCCGCCCGCGGGCATGCCGCCGATGGGGCCGCTCTCGAGCGTAAGGGTAAATTCCTCAAGCCGCCCTTCCTCGGCGGCGACAGGCACCACGCCCTCGGGCATGCCGATGCCAAGGTTAACAATGCTGCCCGGCGCAATCTCGCGCAACACGCGGCGCGCGATTATTTTGCGCTCAGAAAACGGCATCGGCTCGGGCGCGAGGCTGCGGCCGGCCTCGACGTAGCTCACATTGAATGGCTCGGCAAAAGTCTGGTCATGCTCACCGGGCTCGGCGACAACGATGGCATCAACCAACATCCCCGGCACGCGCACCGCGTGGGGCGCGGCGGGCTGGTCGGAAATGTTTTCAACCTGCGCGATGACGAGGCCGCCGTGATTGCGCGCGGCCTGCGCGATGGGCAGCACTTCACCGATGAGCCCCTCGCGTTCCATGGTCAAATTCCCGGCGCGGTCGGCGCTCGTGGCGCGGATGAGGCCGACGTCAATGGGGAAGGCGCGAAAACGCAGCCAGTCTTCGCCATCGAATTGCACTCGCTCAACCAGCGGCTCGGTGGTCTTTTTGTTTAAACTCCCGCCGCCGTGCGCGGGGTCGATGAAAGTGTTGAGGCCGACTTTGGTAAAAACACCCGGCCGATTGGCGGCAATTTCTCGGAAGAGCTGGCAGATGACGCCCTGCGGGAAACAGTACGCCTCAATGCCGCCCGCGAGCGCGAGCTGGCCCAAGCGCGGGGCAAGATTCCAGTGGCCGCCGATGACGCGCTTGAGCAGTCCCGCGTGTGCGAGGTGATTAAGCCCGCGCTGGCCGCCATCCCCTTGGCCGGCGGCGTAAACGAGCGTGAGACCATTCGGCGAGGTGTCTTTTTTAAAACGCGCCTCCAGCGCGGCGGTAAGCGCCTCGGGATGGCCCGCGCCCACGAGCCCACTGCAGGCCACGGTGGCGCCATCGGGAATGCGCGCGACTGCCTCGGCGGCACTCAGGATTTGCAACGCGGGCCTCATCCGCGCCAGCCGCCGTTGACCTCGATGGTTTGGCCGGTGACATACGACGCCAACGGCGAGCACAGGAAAAGCACCACGGTGGCCACCTCGTCGGGCATGCCAAAGCGGTCGAGAGGAATTTGCCGAAGCATGTCCGCGCGCACCTTGTCGGGGATGGTCGCGGCCATCGGCGTCTCGGCCACGCCGGGCGCGACGGCGTTGGCGCGGATGTTGCGCTTTCCGCACTCGCGCGCGAGCACGCGCATCATCGCCATCACGCCGGCCTTCGCGGAGGCGTAGTTGGCCTGTCCAAAAAACCCGACGATGCCCGCGATGCTGCCGAGGCTGACCAGCGCGCCGCCATCGCGCATCACCTCGAGGCCGTATTTGCTCGCGTAAAAAACGCCGTCGAGATTGACGTCCATCACCGCGCGCCATTCCTCGCGGCTCATCTTGGCAATGGTGCGGTCGCGAATGATGCCGGCGTTGTTGATGAGAAAATCAAGACCGCCCCAGTCGTTTTTTAAATTTGCCATCATCGCCTGCACTGCATCGGCGTCGCTGACATCGCAGCCGACGGCGCGCGCGCTGTCGGGACGGATGGCATTTAACTCAGCGGCAATGGCCCCGGCATCCGCAGCGGTCGTTTCCAAGCCGGGATGATTAATCGCCACGCGGCAACCAGCGGCATGAAGCGCCCGCGCAGTAGCCGCGCCAAGGCCCTGCGAAGCGCCGGTGATAAGCGCGTCCTTGCCTGATAGATTGATCTCAAGACTCATGGGATGCGCGGATCTTGCCGCGCGAGTAGCACGAAGGCAAGCGCAGCGGATACCCTCAATTTACTTCATACTTCCCATCCGGCAATCGAGCGGGCAGTTTATACTTCGCGTCGGTGATGAGCTTGAAAATGTGTGGGTCGCGCGTACGAACCAATTCGCGGCTGTGCAGTTTCCACTCGTGGGAAATTTCCTCGCGCCGATGCTTCGCCGACTGCGCGCCGAGGGTTGAGGTAAGCGCCCAATAAAGATACTCCGTGCATTGGCAGCCATAATCGCACGTGCGATCGTCGTACGTGAACCACGCGCCTTTCGGATACCGGCGGGGCACTCTGCGAAAATGCCCGCCGCGCGCGCGGTCGAGGCATTCGGCCAACACCGTGCCCGCCCGTTCGCCAAAAATTTTTGGGTACGCATTCGCATAGCCTTCGTGCGTGATGAGATGCAGCACCTCCTCCAACGTCGCATCAAAGCGCCGGCCGCCGGGCAGCGTCTCGGTGGCGAACTGCCCTTGGCCGGCATGAAAACCGGCGTCCTCAAAAGCATCGTGGTCGAGCCGCTCCAGCTCGCGCTCGGTGGCGGTCATGACTAGAAAGGCATTGCGCTTCACCAGCGCGGCGAGCACAGCGGAGTTGTCAGGCTGGCCGTCCTCGTCGTTGTCGAGATACTCCGCCATGATGACGGCGGCATGGCGCAGCTTGGCGTCGGGCGTGCGCGCGGTGGCAAAGCAGTGCACGCCAAAGACGTTCACGTATTTCTTGAAAACCTTTTGAAAAGGCGCGAGCTTGCCATCTGGCACTGGTTGAATCTTGAAATCCGGAATCGCCGAAAACGCAATCCCTCCCAAACCGAAAAATAAAAACAGGCATCGCATCGGCGTCATCTACGCATGACGGGTCGGTGCTGAAAAGCGAAAGTTATTCGGGTTCACGCTTGCGGCGGGACGGTCAGCGCCTACCATGCCGCATGCGCTGGATTTTCCTTTCCTTTTTTTGGACATGCACCGGACCGTTGATGGCGGCTGAATTGCGGGTGATTGATGCCAACAACTATCACCTCGGCACGCCGGGCTTTCCGGAGTGGGAGGAGTTTGCCGGCAAAACCCCGCATGGCCGGCGGCTGGATTTGAAATTCGAGGCCAAGGCCAATGCCATCGAGCACACACTGGTTTTTCGCCAGCGGCAGGTGAAATATCGCTGGCCCGTTTTGTTGAACAATCAGCGGATCGGTTGGCTGCAGGCGGTCGACTCGCCGCTCACGCTGACGCTGGCCATTCCGCCGAGAGCGTTGAAGACCGGCTCGAACACACTTTCAATTGTGGCTCCCAAACGCACCGATGATATTGAAGTTGGCAATTTTCGTATCGCATCCGCTCCAGTGGCGCAATCACTGAAACAAGGCACGATGGCGGTTCGGGTTCATGATCAGAATGACGCGCCCGTGCCCTGTCGTATTACGATCACCCATCCGGACGGCACGCTGGCGGCCCTCCGCGCAACGAACCCCAAGCAGCCCTTGGCGCTGCGGCCCGGCGTGGTTTACACCAGCAGCGGTGTGGTGGAACTGAATCTTTTGCCGGGCCGATATATTGTTTATGCCTCGCGTGGGTTTGAATACGGCATCGACAAAAAGACCATCACGATTTCGGGTAAAAAAGTTTCTCGGATAAAAATGAAAGTTCGCCACGAGGTTCCCACGCCAGGCCTCGTGTCGGTGGACCCGCACATTCATTGCGTGACGTACAGCGGGCACGGCGACGCCTCGGTGCAGGAGCGCATGCACACCATCGCCGGCGAGGGCATCGAGCTGGCGATTGCCACCGACCACAATCATCACGCCGATTACCGGCCGGTGATGAAGGCCACGGGCACGTCGCGGTTTTTCACCAGCGCCATCGGCAACGAGGTCACCACCAAGACCGGCCACTTCAACGCCTTTCCCATCGCCGCGGGCAGCCCGGTGCCCGATTACAAACTGGGCGACTGGACGAAGCTGATGGCCTCCATGCGCGCCACGCCGGGTGTGCGGGTGATTATACTGAACCACCCCCACAACACGCACAGCGGCTTTCGACCTTTGGCGCCGGAAAATTTCAATCCCGTCACCGGCCGGCATCGGCGCGGAACGCCTTACAGTTTTGACGCGCTGGAAGTCGTGACTTCCGCCGCCATGCAATCGGACAACCTCCGCGTGTATCCCGATTGGTTTGCGTTGCTCAATCACGGCCACCGCATCGCCGGCGTCGGCTCCAGCGACACGCATGATGTCGCCCGGTTCATCCTCGGCCAAGCCCGCACCTACGTCGAGTGCCCCGACACCAATCCCGCGAAGGTTGACCTCGCCAAGGCGTGCGAGAGCTTTCGCAACCAGCGCGCCTACATCAGCATGGGGCTGCTGGTGCGCATGCAGGTGGAGGAAAAATTCACCGTGGGCGACCTCGCCACCGGCCTCAACAAACAGGTGCGAGTGAACCTGCGCGTGCTCGGCCCCTCGTGGGTTCGGGCGGATTCCCTCACGCTTTACGCCAATGGCCATGCGATTGCGAAAAAAAAAATCAAGTCCGATGCGCGCGTTGAGAAAGCCAATTTCAACTTGACGCTGCCACGACCGAGACACGATGTACACCTCATCGCCGTGGCCACCGGCCCCGGCATTCGTGCGCCGTTTTGGGAAAGCCCACGCTCTTATCAGCCCACCTCGCGCAAACACAATCCGCGCGTGCAGGGTGCCACCAACCCCATTTGGATTGATGGGGATAGCGACGGGAAATTCACCGCCGCACGCGGCTACGCGAAGAGTATTATTAAATTGAATAGAAATAATATTCCACAGCTTCTGTCAGCGCTGGCGCCCTTTGACCAAGCCGTGGCTGCGCAAGCCGCCGACCTGCTCGCCGCCGCCGGGCAGAACTTGAGGGAGGCCCGTTTTCAAAAACACCTCTCTGCCGCCACGCCCGCCACGCGCGCGGGCTTCACCGCTTTGATTACCACACTGCCGCCTCAGACCCCATAGTGCGCCGTGCACTTGGCGCATTTGCGATTGCGGGATTTTCAAAACTACAGCCGGCTCGATGCCGACTTCGAGCCAGGCTTTCACGTGCTCCTCGGCCGCAATGCGCAGGGCAAAACTAACCTGCTCGAGGCGATGCATCTGCTGGCCACGCTCCGGTCCTTTCGCGGCGTGGGCAACGCGAGCAGGCGGGCTGGTTCATCGGCGGACGCGTCATCGGCACCGGCTCGCATGAGGTGAAATTTTACTGGTCGCCCAGCGAACGCAATCTCGCCTGTGACGGCCAATCCGTCCAGCGCCTCACCGATTATCTCGACACCCTCCGCACCGTCGCCTTTTGCAGCGAGGACGTCCAACTCGTGAAAGGCGCGGGCCGAGGCCGGCGACGGTTTATGGATTTTTTGCTCACACAAACTCTGCCCGCTTACCTGCCATTGCTACAGCAATACATGCGCACCGTGCGCTTGCGCAATGCGTTGCTGAAAAAAAAACCGGTGGACGAGGCGTCGGTGATAAGCGCGACCGTGCCTGATAGATTGATCTCAAGACTCATGGGATGCGCGGAGTTTGCCGCGCGAGTAGCACGAAGGCAAGCGCGGTGCAAAGAACCAGAAACCCGAACCTCATTTTTTATTCCTTATTCAAAAATTCTAAATCCTCCACGCCCGATTCGGATGATTCAAAGAAAAATTTCTCATCGCCGAACGCCGGTTCCAAGTCGTCGAGCCACGTTGCTTGGGGGTTGAACTTGGCGAAAAATACCTGATTTGCCCAATCGGGGTCGCGGCCTTGGATGAACTTAAGCACGAAAACACGTTCGCCGTGGATTTTTGCCAAGCCGTCCACCAACACTTTGCCCGGCGTGCAGCTCATGCTCGGGCCGCGCACGGTGCGAGCGAGTCCGCTCACTTGGCGATAGGCGCGCGTGAAGATGTTGTGCGCGCGGGCCAGCGGCACCTCGAAATAATTCTTCGGGCCCGTGTCGCGTTCCACGAACATATAATAGGGGATCGCGCCCAACGAAACCTGTTTGCGCCACAACGCGGCCCACACGTCCTGATGATCGTTCACGTGTTTGATGAGCGGCGCTTGGCAGCGGACCACCGCGCCGGCATCGATCACCCGCCGTACAGCCGCCTCGGCCGCGCTTGTGGATAGCTCCACGGGATGACTGCTGTGCGCCATTAACGCAAAATGTTTGCCCGCCGCGCGCACGTCGCCGATGAGGCGCAGGAAATCGTCTGCGTCTTCGCCGTCTGTAAAACGGTACGGCCAATACGCCAACGCCTTGGTGCCGATGCGGATGCTGTTGAGATGCGGGATGGAGAGCAGCGGCTCAATATAATTACGCAGAAATTTTGTCTTCATCACCATCGGATCGCCGCCGGTGATGAGCACGCTGTCGATTTCCGGATTGTCGCTCACGTACTGCACGAGTTGGCCAGCTTCTTTGCTGGCAAATTTCAAGTCTCCATCGCCAATGAATTGCGCCCAGCGAAAACAGTACGTGCAATAGGCGTGGCAGGTTTGGCCCTGCGTCGGGAAGAAAAGTACAGTCTCGTTGTACTTGTGCTGCATTCCTTCGAGTGTGTCGCCGCCGAAGTGGGGCTTGTTGAGTTCCATCTGCCCAGCGGGATGCGGATTGAGCGTGGCGCGGATTTCATCAGCGGCCGAACGCAGCTCGGCATCGGCGGCCCCGCGCGTCACGAGATCGCGCATGCGATTAAAATCGCCATCGGCCAACATCCCGCGCTGCGGAAAGGTGAGCTGGAAAATCGGATCGTGCGGAAGATCATCGCGATCGATGAGATTCTCGAGCACGTAATCGTTCACCTTAAAAGGCAACACGGCGCTAACCGCTTGCATATCGGCCACCTGCTCGCGGCTCAGCCCCAGCATCTTGCCAACGCGCGGCAGGTCATTTCGGTTGTTCACTCGGAATTTTTCCATAGATCTTTTCGTTGTAATTTAGGGGGATTGGTGGAGATAGTGTGCCCTAAATAAGCCTTCAAACCAAGCCCCATCCCAGAAAACTCTCGTTTTACGCTGAAAATCCACCATTGCCTACCCCCCGCCCGCGCGATAGAATTTCGCGTATGAAGCCCTTTCTTTCCTTGGCAGCTGCTTTGCTTTTATCAATGTCGGCGCTCGGCGCGAAGCCGCCGAACTTTGTGGTCATCTTTTGTGACGACTTGGGCTATGGCGATCTCGGTTGCTTTGGGCATCCCACCATCGCCACGCCCAACCTCGATCGCATGGCGGCGGAGGGGATCAAGTTCACACAATTTTACAGCGCCGCCTGCGTGTGCACGCCCAGCCGCGCGGCGTTGCTCACCGGCCGCTTGCCCGTGCGCAGTGGAATGTGCAGCGACAAACGCCGCGTGCTTTTTCCAAACAGCGCTGGCGGTCTGCCGCAAAGTGAAATCACGCTGGCCGAGGGTTTGAAAACCAAAGGCTACGCCACCGCCGCCATCGGCAAGTGGCATCTCGGGCATCTGCCGCAATTCCTGCCCACGAACAACGGCTTCGACACTTACTTTGGCATTCCGTACTCGAACGATATGGATCGCCTCGCCAGCGCGCCCAAGGGCCGCGAGTCGTTTTGGAAACCGAAGGTGAAATATTTCAACGTGCCGTTGCTGCGCGATACGAAAGTCATCGAACGACCTGCCGACCAAACCACCATCACGCGCCGTTACACCGAGGAGGCGATTGAGTTCATCAAGAATCACAAAGCGAAACCGTTTTTTGTTTACCTCGCTCATAGCCTGCCGCACATCCCGTTGTTTCGCGGCACGGCCTTTGAAGGCGTTTCCAAGCGCGGCCTGTACGGCGATGTCATCGAAGAAATCGATTGGTCCGTCGGCCAGGTTTTGAAAACCCTCAAGGCCGAGGGGCTCGCCGAAAACACGCTCGTGTTTTTCACCAGCGACAACGGCCCGTGGCTCATCTTCGACACCCACGGAGGCAGCGCCGGTCTCCTACGCGATGGCAAGGGCAGCACGTGGGAAGGCGGCATGCGCGAGCCCGGCATCGCATGGTGGCCCGGAAAAATAAAACCCCACACCAGCCACGCCATCACCAGCACGATGGATATTTACACCACCTGTCTCACGCTCGCCGGCGCCAAAGTGCCCGCCGATCGCGTGGTGGATGGCCGCGATCTTTCGCCTATTTTATTCAAAGGCGCGAAAAGCGTGCGCGACACTTTTTTTTATTATCGCGGCGAACAACTCTACGCCGTGCGCCAAGGCCCGTGGAAGGCGCACTACATCACCCGCCCCGCTTACGGACGCGGAGCACCGGAAAAACACGATCCGCCCGCGCTGTACCATCTCGACCACGACCCCTCGGAAAAACACAACCTCGCCAAGGACAACCCTGAAGTGCTTGCCACCATCGCCAAGGCCCTCGCCCAACACAACACCAAGCTTAAGCGCGGCAAAAACCAACTCGACCTTATCATCAAAAAATGAAATTCCTCACCACCCTCTCACTCGCACTGTTGGCCATTGGCTGCATGGAGTTCCAACAAACCCAACGCAACCGCGCCGCGCAGCAGTATGGAAACCAAAACTTTTTCATACAAGACACCAACTCACTGGCACAATTGCCGGAGGCAACCGCCCAACCTTCCCCGTGGGCGGCACTGTTCAACGGCACCGACCTCACCGGCTGGAAGGAAACCGACTACGCCGGACGCGGCAATGTGAAGGTGGAGAACGGCGAACTGCACATCGAGAACGGCCTCGTCATCACCGGCATCACGTTTACCAACAACGCCGTGTTGCCGAAAACAAATTACGAAATCAGCTACCAAGCCAAGCGTGTGAACGGCAGCGATTTTTTTGCGCTGCTCACGTTTCCCGTGGGCGACAAACACGCCTCGTTCGTCACCGGCGGCTGGGGCGGCGCGGTCACCGGCATCTCCAGCATCAACAGCATGGACGCCTCCGAAAATGACACTACGGTTTACCTTAAATACAATCAGGATCAGTGGTACACTTTTCGCCTGCGCGTCACGCCGGAAAACCTCAGCGTGTGGATGACGCCCAAGGAACATCTCATCCCCCTCAACGCCACCGTCGCCAGCCTCGTGAAGGCGTACCAGGCCGAGGCTGCCACCGCCGGCCAAACCCTCAGCGCCAAAGACGCCGAATCTGCACTGCGCGCGATCAATCCCGAGCTCGACAAAAACATCCCCGCCCGCGACACAATTTATTTCCCCGGCGAAGCCCAAATCATCGACGAGCCCATCAAAGAGAAAGTCGTGCAAATGCGCGCCGGCGAAATTGAACTCTCCGCCCCCCTCGGCTTCGCCACCTTCCAAAGCTACGGCGTCATCCGAAACGCCCGCATCCGGCGACTGCCGATCACCACAGAGAAGTAGGGCGTGCTCTCTGTGACTCTCTGGTAAAAAAACGTCACTCCCCCCGCGCCCGGATTTTTTCCAGTGCCACAGCAGCGGCTTCGGCGACGTCTTCGTTTGAATCCGCTTTGGCTTTTGTGAGCGCAGCTTTGCTTCGCCCAGTGCCAAACACCGTGAGCAACCGGCACACCTCCAAACGCACGGCAGAATTTTTACTTTTGAATAATGGCGCGAGTTGCCGCTCGGCATCGGGATGACGCGCGCCGAGGTGGGCCAAGGCGTTGGCAGTCGCAAATAATTCACGGGTAGTTTCCAAGTGCGCAATGAGCGGCGCGATGGCGCGCGGATCGCGCAGGGAACCCAGCGCATCAATGGCCGCCCAGCGGACGGTGAGTTGTGAATCCTTCAGCGCGGCAATCAGCGGCGGCACGCTGGCGACATCGCCCCAGTTGGCCAACGCGCGCGCAACATCAGCGCGCAGAAATGGATCGGGATCGCTTAACGCCGAGACCAATCCTTCGACAACCTTCGCGCGATCGGCAGGTTTGGGGCTGGGCTCAGTCGCCGCCAAACGCATCACCGCCAGCGCGCGCCGGAAGGTCATTCGCTGCGGTAGGCTGGCCAAAATATCGGGCAACTCACCTTCGTTGAGTGGTCGCCGCTCCGCGCGCGTGGCCGGCGCGGCGGGACGCAACGCCTTCTCGCGATCATCGCCGGTGAGCAATTCGTAACTAATAGTAACCGGCACGGTGCGTTCCCTTTCCCCGTTGTGATCGGTAAGCGTGCCTTCCCAGGAAAAATTTACGGGAACGCCCGAGGTGCTAAACGTGGTCGTCCCTTTCCCAACGAAATGCACGCGCGGTTGGCCGGGCGTGTTGGGCGTCTCCAGAGAAAATGACTGCGCCAGTCCTTCGGCCTCGCGGTGATATTTAATTCGCAGCGTTCCGGTGAGCGGCGTTTTTTTAATGCGCACAAACCCTTCCTCGCCCGGGCGCACAAACCGTTGCTCGTGCACCAGCCGAACTTGTTCGGTGACGGTCCATTCGTTAGTGCCCTTCGGCGCCAGCCGATGCACCACGAACAGCGAAGGATCCGTCAAATCAAAATCCCTTGCCGGCGCGCCCGCACGCACCAGCCGTTTGCCGCGCGTATCAAACACCACATCCACCGGCGGCCGCAGCACGTGCCCCACGCTGCCGCCATCAAAAAATTTCCAGCCCAACTGGAACACCCCAAACGGCGGAAAACGCCGCCCCTTATTCGAGTGCCGCTGCAACGTCAGAAAATTATGGCAACGCAAAGTAAACCCATGCGGATTCGCCGCCCGGCAGAGATAAACCACCTCCCCCCGCAAACTCGGCAAATACTTCGCCTCCTTCGAATCTACCCGCACCCGATAAACATACGCCCCATCCCGCGCCCAAGCGTGCTCCCCAGGCACCGCCGCAGCCTCCGCCCAGCCCGCCGCCAGCGCCGCACCCACCGCCAATCCATACACCAACGCCAATCGCATTGCCCCATCAAGCCACCGCACAGGCAATGCGCAAAGGCGAAGTTATTGAAAACCGACAGCCCAAAAAAAGTTCAAACACTCCCTTGACAAATTACGCATACGTACTATCTTGTACGTATGCGTACTACATGGTGTCGTGCGTACTGGTGTTTTAACCCTTGAAAACTAGATAAATTATGAAAAACAAACTCATCCTTCTCGCCCTCGCCTCCGCAATGCTCATCGGCTGCGCCGGCCCCATGAACCACACCGAGCGCGGTGCCGCCACCGGAGCCGTGCTGGGCGGCCTCCTCGGCGCAGTCGTCGGCCACAACAAGGGCCGCAAAACCGCTGAAGGCGCCGCCATCGGAGCCCTAGGCGGAGCCGTCCTCGGAGGCGCCATCGGCAATCGTCAAGACAAGCAAACCGGTAATAAATAAATTTTATTCCATTCAGTTCAAAGTCCCCCGTCGGCCACGAGCCGGCGGGGATTTTTTTGAACACAGATTTGCGCGATATTCAGGATGGATTTTGTTTTGGTTTCCAATATTTTTCGGCGAGGAAGGTGCCGAGGGCGGCGATGGCGATGCCGCCGGGGATATCCCAAAACATATGCTGGGCGGTGGTGAGCACGGAGGCTCCAATTAGGATTGACCAAATCAGGAAGACCCAGCCGATGCGATATTTCCGGTAGGCAAATACGACGAGGAAACAGTTGCCCAAATGTAATGAGGGGAAACAGTTGGTGGGTTCATCAACGGTGCGGGTGAACGCAAAAGCGCTTTCCAGAATCGGGGCCATTTCGGGCGTGACGGCGCGGGTCATCTTGGTTGGGAACAGGGCGAAGATTGTGAACGCGATCGTGTAGGTGATGACAATCGATTTCCAATATCTGATTATGTATTCACGGGAGGGGTGAAGTTGTAGGCCGAGACTGCACAGGAAAAAAATCGATAGGTAAACCAGAATGGTCCAAGGCAGGACAGGGGCTTGGTCAAACCAGGTTTCCGGCAGGGAGTGGTAGTGCGGAAATTCGTGGTGGTTCAGGGCAAAATAGGGAATCGCCCAATAGGTCATACACGCGATGCCGATGAGCAGTTTGAACGGGATGTGCTCCTTCAGATTTTTCCAACCCGCAGGCAATGGCTCTTGAAACAAGTTCACGGGGTTGATTATACTAGGGGTGTCTGCTTGAAGCCAAATTGATTAAATCAATGGTTGTTCTTGAATAATCAATTTTGTCCCCGCTCTACTGCGTGATACCTTTTGGGAAACGAGCACAGAATGAACTGATTTATGAAAGACTGTTACATAACCGCTGCTGGGGCATTTCTTCCCGGAGAGCCCATCTCCAATGATGAGGTTGAGGATTATCTGGGAAAGATTGATGGGCAGGCATCCCGAGCCAAGGCGAGGGTGTTGAGACAGAACCAGATTCGCACGCGCTATTATGCGATGGATCAGAATCAAAATACCACCATCTCCAATTCGGGGATGGCGGCCAATTCAATCCGTCAGGCGATCGAGAGAAGCAGTCTGGATTTGAAGGACATTGAATTGTTGGTGACGGCTTCCACTCAGGGAGATTTGTTGTTGCCGGGTTTTGCCAGCATGGTGCATGGCGAGCTGGGCACGCCACCGTGCGAGATTGCATCGCTGCACGGCGTTTGTGCTTCCAGCGTGGCGGCGTTCAGGCACGCGGTAATGGCGGTGCAAACGGAGGAAACACAAAATGCGGTTTGCTGTGCCAGCGAACTCGCCAGCCGTTTTTTCAAAGCTTCAAGGTTTGAGGATCAGGGCTATGGCCGCGACCGGCGGCTGCCGTTTGAATCTGAGTTTTTGCGCTGGATGTTGTCTGACGGAGCGGGGGCGTTGGTGATGCAAAATCGGCCCAACGAAAAAGGGTTGTCAATGAAAGTGGACTGGGTGGAGCTACGCTCCTATGCCGGCCAATACCCCCCCTGTATGTACGTGGGGGACACCGATGAAGTGCGGGCCGAGCAAGTGCGCGGTTGGCTGGATTATCCCAATGTGAGAACCGCCGCGGCCGAGGGCGTGATGAACCTCAAACAAACGATCAATCTTCTCGGTGAAGTTGTGCAGCTCACGGTGGATGGCGTGTTTAATTTAATTGAAAAAGGCAAATTGAACCCGTCCGAGATCAACTGGTATGTGGCGCATTATTCTTCACATATTTTCAAGGAGCAAGCGTATGAGCTACTATGCCGGGGCGGTCTGCGAATCGACCCCGAACGCATTTTCACCAATTTGTATGACAAGGGAAATGTGGGCGCAGCGTCCCCGTTTGTGATGTTGGAGGAATTGTTTGGCAGCGGCAAGTTGGAGCCCGGCCAAAAGTTGCTTTGCATCGTGCCGGAAAGCGGGCGGTTCACTTTTGGCTATATGCAAATGACAGTGGTCGGTGAACCTGCGGCCGCAGCCAAAGTGTTTGAAGTCGATTCACCGGAGGAAATTGAAGCGCCTGATATCAAAACCACCGGCACGGAGATTGAGGAATCGCTGGTTCGAAAACTGTCGCGGGTTTGGGTGGAGTTTGAGTCCAGCCTGAATCACGTGCCCATTGTGGCAAAGATGAACTTGGGCCGATTGACCATTGAGGATTATCGATCACTGCTCTTTAATATGCGCCAGCAAGTGATCGATGGGTCGCGGTGGATTTCCCGCGCGGCATCGAACATAACCCGCGAAAATTTTCCCATTCGATCCGCCTTCATTGGCCACTCCAGTGATGAGCACCGGGATTTTGAAATGCTCGAGCGCAATTATGTGGCCGCCGGCGGTTCTCTGGAAAAAATTCAGAATGGCCGGAAAAACATCGGGAGCGAAGCATTGTCCGAATACATTCTCAGTCGGGCGAGTCGCGAGAACCCGTTTGATCTGATTGGGGCGATGTTCATTATTGAGGGCTTGGGGCGCCGTGTGGCCAGGCGCTGGGCTCTGCGAATTCAGGAGCAACTTGATCTCGCTGATGACCAAGTGTCGTTCCTGTTGTACCATTCTGAAAGTGATGACCTCCATTTCGAGAGGCTTGATTTGGTCGTCCAATCGGGCATTCTCACCGAGCAACGTGTGGAAGATATCGTGAAAGTGGCCAAAGTCGTGGCGCGCTTGTATCGACTGCAGTTGGAAGAAATCGGGAATTATTAAAATGGCTGGAGCTATCGAACAACTTGAGCAAACCATCCACGACCCAAAGGATCCTAATCCTTGGCTGGCCCTCTATCTGGATACCAGCGTAGCTATGAACCAGAAAGCGAAGGCCAGCTTTTTGGTCGATGTTTCGTCGCGATCCCGGCAATTCCTGTTCCCCTTAATTCGCCCCTTTACTCGCCTCTTCATTTGCCTGTTTCAAGTCCTGAAAATTTTTGTGCCCAACCGGCTGACCTCGCCGTGGCTGCTGCACCGATTAATTTATGTTGGACTCAAATATTTCGTGTCACCGCAAGCCAACCTTTTGATTGTGCGCCATATGCACATTGGCAGTGAACTGCTGGGATTCATTGCGCGCAATACCAAGGGGGTGGATGTTCCCCTAAACCCCCTAAAACCAAAAACCCTCGCCGACCTCAAGGAGAATGTTTTTTTACAGCATGATTTAAATATTTATAATTTCATCATTAACCTCAATCGGCAATTAAAGGAAAATGGCATCGAGTTTCAGGCTAAGGATGAGCTGGATTATTGCCCAGTTACGGACGGTGAATTTGATATCGAGGATATGCCCAACGGCTGGTTCAACGTGCTCGATTTGGAATCTGCCATCGAGCTTTACACGCCGCTTTATCAATTATTCCTGACGGACAGCGATTTTTGGCGCGCCTGCAATTCGCTGCAGTTGGATGAAACCGTGGCTTTGTACGCCACTCGGCTAGTGGGGGATATGCGATTCATCGGGCTGGTGAACAATCGGCATCCCATTGTTCCGGAAAATATTCTGGGAGCCGCTCACCGCTTGATGCTGCACGGTCTCGCGGCAGAATGTTTGCACGCATTTTTGGTGCAACGAAAACGGCAGCAACAAAAAACACAGGATGCCGATGAATGAACCGACCGTGGAAAATCTGACCCTCGGGTTGATCCTGTATCTCCTGCTTCCGCTTTGGGTGATTGTGGGATCACTCGATTACCTGTGTCACCGCAAATCACACATCGAGCACAACGACGGCCTCCGGGAATCCCTGATGCATATGGGCATGGGCGTGCTCGTGGGCATACCCATTTGGCTCGGAATTTTTTGCGAAATCAATGTGCTCGTAATGCTCGTCTGTTTTCTCTGTTTCATTCTGCACGAAATTGTGGCGCACAATGATGTGGTGTGGGCCGCATCTCGCCGAGAAATTTCCATCTGGGAAACGCACCTGCACAATTATTTGGGAACCATCCCGTTTTATGTGCTCGCGCTGGTCATCTGCCGCAACTGGGCCGCCTTCATCAACACCATCACACTTAAATGGTCAGGGGAAATCTATATTCAACTCCGGCCGGAACCCTTGGGCTCAGCCAATTATGTGATGACCTACGCCGCCTTTATGATTGTCGTTGCGATTCTCCCTTATGTTGAGGAAGTCCACCGATGCTGGAAATACCAAAACTCAGAAGGCAAAGCGGAACGTGAATGACATCCGAACTCACCATTGGCGTGCTGTTGGTTGCATGGTACCTTTCGGTGGGCCTTGGCGTAACCGTCGGGTATCATCGCACGCTTACCCATCGCTCACTCGAGCTGCCCAACTGGTTTTTGTATCCGCTCGTGTTCATGGGCTTGGGCGCCGGGCCGCCCATTCCCTGGGTGAGTAATCACCGAAATCATCACGCCAAAACCGACACCCCCGAAGATCCGCACGCGCCGGGAATTCACGGTTTTTGGTTTGCCCATTGCGGATGGTATCTTGGCATCCGCAATCGCCTAGCCTGTTTCCTCTACGCTATGGCCGGCCCATTACGATTGCTAATTGATGCAGCCTGTCGCCCGGTCTATACAACGGACTCCTGCTCAAACACTCAGGATTTAAAAAAATTCCCCTTTCTGGTATTCATCAGTCGCCGACCCGGATACATCCTCGGCGTCCTGATCCACACGCTTCCTTTTGTGATTTGTTTGGCATTTCAGAATTATTTTTTCCTAGCTATTATGTGGTTCACCGTCGTGGCCATGTATAATGCCGGCGATGCGGTAAATTCCGTGACCCACCGCTGGGGCGGCGCCGATTTCCAAACAAGCGACAAATCCAGAAATCAATTTTGGGTGGCGATGTTCAGCCTGGGTGAAGGGTGGCACAACAGCCACCATGCGTTCCCCTCCAGCGCCCGTCATGGACTGGCCCCCGGCCAACTAGATTTAAGCTGGCTATTTATCCGACTCTTGAGGCGGTTAAAAATTGCAAGCTCAGTCCGGCAACCCAATCCCAAAGAACTGAACGAACGCCGACTGGTGGCATAACCAACCAATGATTGACTAAACTGGCATCCTCTGCGGAAATCAGCGCATGCGAGTTTTTCGATTTATTTTCATCACTTGGGGTCTTGGCATCTTGGCGGTTCAAACTTCGGCCGAGCAGAAATTGCCCAACATTCTTTGGATTACCAGCGAGGATAACGGCCCTGAACTTGGCTGTTACGGCGACACATATGCAAAGTCGCCCAACCTTGACGGGCTGGCGGCCAAGGGGATGATGTACCTCAACTGCTGGTCTACCGCTCCG
>JAPKDK010000005.1 GCA_028872645.1 Verrucomicrobiota bacterium | reverse complement strand
GGATTCCAATCCCGCTGGCTCTGCCGCGACAGCGCCGAACCCATCGGTCACAGTATTCCTTCCCTGAGCGACTTGCTTTAGTGTAGCGCCAAAACGGCGCATACTAACTTGTGCCAAAATTACCTTAATTCACACGTTATTAACATTACCAGCAATGCAATAATTGCGGCTTTGTGCTGTTATTTGCGATTTTTTATTTTTTGGTGGACGGCACGGTTCTTGTTGTTAACAGGTGAAAGATTGAGTTTTTAACGGTCGAAAAGTCAATCGTCGGGACTTGGCGGCCAATTTTCAACACCGCCTGAAAGTAATGAAAATGAACATAATGAGCATCTGGAATCCCATTCACGAGATGGACGAGTTGTTTCAAGGTCGATTGGCGGCAGCGCTTGGCGGCGAGGGTTTACAATCGGTGGCGTGGTCGCCGGTGGTGGACATCGAGGAATCGGCCGAAGCGTACACCATCCGTGCGGAGCTGCCGGGGTTGAGCAAAGAGAAAGTGAAAGTGACGTTGGAGAATGGCGTGCTAAGACTTTTGGGCGAGCGCGATTTGGAGCGCCGCGTGGAAACCAAAACCTTCCACCGCGTGGAACGCTCGCACGGCACGTTCACTCGCAGCTTCACGCTGTCGGAAGACGTGGACGCCGCGCGCGTTGTGGCCAACTTCAAGGACGGTTTGCTGGAAGTTTAAATCTCCAAGCGCGAAGAGGCATTGCCGAAATCGATTGAAGTGCGCGTGGAGTAAAAGTGCTGCCGGCAAGATGCCGGTAGCACATTGGAGCTCCGCAATTCCATTGACGGCGGGCGGGGTCTGTATGATACCTTTGTGCAGCTGATGGATTTCATCACGGGCATTTTCAAAACGTCGCTGGGGCGTAAGTATCTTATGGCCATTACGGGCGCGGGTCTGTTTGGGTTTGTGGTGATGCATATGCTGGGCAACTTGCTGGTGTTCGCGGGGCCGGCGGCGATCAATGAATACGCCGCCAAACTGCAGGGACTGGGGCCGTTGCTTTGGGTGGCACGGATTGGTTTGCTGGGAATGGTGGGGTTGCATATTTGGTCGGCCATTAAATTGACTTCGGAAAATCGTGAGGCACGCACGGTGGAATACGATGCGGCGGTGGAGCCGGTGGATGCGCATCGGCGTGGTGATATTGTGGCGAAGTTTGCCGCGCGCACGATGATTTTCAGTGGACTGATTATTGCAGCGTTTGCATTTTATCATTTGGCGCATTACACGTGGAAGGTGCCACAGATCAATGGTGCGGGTGCGGATTTCGAATTGTTTTATGTGGCGGCCGATTTCACCACCACGTTGGAGGGCGGCGAAGAAGGCAAAGATCACGCGGATATTTTCAAGATGATTGTCACGGGTTTCAAAGTGCCGGCGGTTTCAGTTTTTTATGTGGTGGCGGTGGGGTTGCTTTGTTTTCATTTGAGCCACGGCTTGAGCGCGATGTTTCAGTCGTTGGGGGTAAAGAATAAAAATATTGCGCCGTGGATGGACCGGTTTGCGGTGTGCGCATCGGCTTTGATTTTTCTCGGTTATATTTCCATTCCCGTGTGTGTGCTCGCGGGCTTTATTAAATAGGATGAATCTCGACGCCAAAATTCCGTCCGGCCCGATGGCCCAGAAATGGGATAAGCATCAGTTTGATCTGAAGCTGGTGAACCCTGCCAACAAGCGGAAGTACGAGGTCATCGTGGTGGGTAGTGGACTGGCGGGCGCTTCGGCTGCGGCTACGTTGGCGGAGCTGGGATATAACGTGAAGTGTTTCTGTTTTCAGGACAGCCCGCGTCGCGCGCATTCCATCGCCGCTCAGGGAGGCATCAATGCGGCCAAGAATTATCAGAACGATGGCGACAGCGTGCATCGACTTTTTTACGACACCGTGAAGGGCGGCGATTATCGCTCGCGCGAGGCCAACGTGCATCGGCTCGCGCAAGTGAGCGTGAACATCATTGACCAATGCGCCGCGCAAGGCGTGCCCTTCGCGCGCGAGTACGGCGGCTTGTTGGCCAATCGTTCCTTCGGCGGCGCGCAGGTGAGCCGCACGTTTTACGCGCGCGGCCAGACGGGCCAGCAATTGTTGCTCGGCGCGTACTCCTCGTTGTCCCGGCAAATAGGTCTCGGCAAGGTGCAGATGTTTCCGCGCACGGAGATGCTTGATGTGGTTTTGGTGGATGGCCACGCGAAAGGCATCGTGGTGCGCGATATGGTGAGTGGCGAAATCAGCCGGCACTCGGCGCACGCGGTGGTGCTGGCAACGGGCGGCTATGGCAACGCTTTCTTCCTTTCCACCAACGCGATGGGTTGCAATGTCACTGCGGCGTTCCGCGCGTACAAACGCGGCGCGGCGTTTGCAAATCCGTGTTACACGCAGATTCATCCCACTTGCATTCCGGTGAGCGGCGAGCATCAGAGCAAGCTCACGTTGATGAGCGAATCGCTCCGGAACGATGGCCGCGTGTGGGTTCCCAAAAGCCAGGCGGTTGCGGAAAAAATTCGCAAGGGCGAGCTGAAGGCGAGCGATGTGGCGGAAACGGATCGCGATTATTATCTCGAACGCAAGTATCCCAGCTTTGGCAATTTAGTGCCGCGCGATGTGGCGTCGCGCAACGCGAAGGAAGCGTGTGATGAGGGCCGCGGCGTGGTGGGTTCGGGGCTGGGCGTGTATTTGGATTTTGAGGATGCCATCAAACGGTTGGGCGAAGGCGCGGTGCGTGAACGATACGGAAACCTTTTCGATATGTACGAAAAGATTACCGGCAGTAACGCGTACCAAAATCCGATGACTATTTTTCCCGCTGTGCATTACACGATGGGCGGGCTGTGGGTGGATTATAATTTAATGAGCAACGTGCCGGGCTTGTATGTGGTGGGCGAGGCGAACTTCTCCGACCACGGCGCAAACCGCTTGGGCGCCAGCGCGTTGATGCAGGGCTTGGCGGACGGGTATTTTGTGTTGCCGTACACGATCGGCCAATACCTCGCCGAGGTGGGGCCGGATGATCGGCCTGATACGAATTCGGCTGAGTTTGTCGGTACGGAAGAAACCGTGCGGGCGCAGATTGACAAGTTGTTATCCATCAAAGGCAAGCGCACGCCCACTTCGTTTCATCGCGAGCTAGGGCAGATTATGTGGGACAAATGTGGGATGGCGCGGAGCAAGGCTGGGCTCGAGGCGGCCATTAAAAAAATTCCGGAGTTGCGCGCTGAATTTTGGGATAACCTCAATGTGCCCGGCGAAAATGGTTCGCTCAACCAAAGCCTCGAGCAAGCTGGGCGCGTGGCGGACTTCCTCGAGTTTGGCGAATTGATGTGCCGCGACGCGCTGCAACGCGAGGAATCCTGCGGCGGTCATTTTCGCGAGGAACACCAAACCCCCGAAGGCGAAGCCAAGCGCGACGATGAAAATTTCTCATTCGTCGGTGCGTGGGAATACAAAGGCGAAAACCAAACGCCCGAGCTTCACAAAGAGAATCTCGTTTATGAGGAAGTAAAAATGACCCAGCGGAGTTACAAATAATGGACAAGCTGATGAATTTAAAACTCAAAGTTTGGCGCCAAGATAACGCGGACGATGTCGGCCGCTTCGAGGAGTATGAAGCGCACGACATCAGTCCCGATATGTCCTTCCTCGAAATGCTCGATGTCGTTAACGAAGGGCTCATTGAATCCGGCAAAGAACCCATCGCGTTTGATTCCGATTGTCGCGAAGGCATTTGTGGCACGTGCTCGATGGTCATCAATGGCGCGGCGCACGGCGGGCAAAAGGGCACCACGGCGTGTCAGTTGCATATGCGGCATTTCAGCGATGGGATGACAATCACCGTCGAGCCTTGGCGCGCGACGGCGTTTCCGGTGCATCGCGATTTGGTGGTGGACCGCACGGCGTTCGATCGCATTCAGCAGAAGGGCGGCTTCATCAGCGTGCGCACCGGCAGCGTGCCCGATGCCAATGCTATTCCCGTGCCTAAGGATCAATCGGATCTCGCGATGGACGCCGCGCAATGCATCGGCTGCGGCGCGTGCGTGGCCGCCTGCAAAAACGCCAGCGCGATGCTCTTTGTCGCCGCGAAGATTTCCCATCTCAGCCTCGTGCCGCAGGGCCAACCCGAGCGCGAACGCCGCGCGCTGGCGATGGTGAAGCAAATGGACGACGAAGGATTCGGCAACTGTACCGTCACCGGCTCGTGCGAAGCGGTGTGCCCCAAGGAAATCTCCCTCGATTTCATCGCCCGAATGAACCGCGAATACGGCCGCGCCTTGATCAAAAAAGGCACGATTTAATCCGCACTTTCCCTTGCCAATTCCGCTGATGGGCGTAGCCTTTTGCTTTCCGAAAACTGGCTTATGAAAAAACATTTATCTCGTCGTCAATTCGTTGGCACCACTGCGGCCTCCGCGGCTGCGGTGGTTGCCTTTCCCTCCATCCTTCGCGCGCAAGATACGCAAAAGAAAATTACCGTGGGCGTCATCGGGCTCAGTCGCGGGATGGGGCATGTTTTGAAATATATTGAGGCGTCGAACTGCGAGGTGGGGTATTTGTGCGATATAGATTCGCGGCGGGTGGCGAGTGGAATGAATCGTGCGAAGGGGCCGTTGGCGAAAGTGCCGCAGACAAAAGCGCCGCAAGGCATCGATGATTTCCGGCGCATTTTGGATGACAAATCCATTGATGTGGTTTCGATTGCCGCGCCGAATTTTTGGCACACGACGATGGCGGTTCTCGCGATGGAAGCGGGCAAGCACGTGTACGTGGAAAAACCCGGCAGCCAGAACAGTCGCGAGGCGGAGTTGCTGGTTGCCGCGTCGCGCAAATATAAAAAGAAGGTGCAGATGGGCAACCAACGGCGCAGCCAGCCGGGCATCATCGAGGGCGTGGAACGCGTGAAGGCGGGCGAGATCGGCAAGCCGCTGTACGCGCGCTGCTATTATAGTGGCTCACGCGGCAGCATCGGCAAGGGGAAGTTTGTGGACGTGCCAGCGTGGCTCGGCAAAAAAGGCTGGGAACGCTGGCAAGGGCCGTGCCCCGAGCGGCCGTTCAAGGACAACCTCGTGCATTATAACTGGCACTGGCACTGGCACTACGGCGGCGGCGAAATGCAAAACAATGGCCCGCACTTTCTCGACGTGGCTCGCTGGGGGTTGGAAGTGGATTACCCGAAACGCGTAACGATGAGCGGCGGCCGGTATCATTTTGATGACGATCAGGAAACGCCCGACACCGCGTATGCCGTTTACGATTACGGCGACGTGGGCATCAGCTGGGATCAAAGCAGTTGCCACCGCCGCAAGCCCGAGCCGCATTCTTTCGTGACGTTTTATGGCGACACCGGCCAACTGGAAATCCACGGCGCCGGCTACAAACAATTCGACAAAGCCGGCAAAGAGGTGAAGGCCAACCCTGGCAAATGGGACGACGGCTTCCACTTCGGCAATTTCCTCAACGCCATCCGCACCGACGATCCATTGAACTCAGAAATTGCTGACGCCCAAATCAGCACCCGCCTAACCCACCTCGGCAACATCGCCCATCGCGCCGGCGGCGCGATTGACGTGAACCCCAAAACCGGAAAAATTACCGGCAACGAGACCGCCGTGAAAAAATACTGGGGCCGCGAGTATCGGAAGGGTTGGGAACCGAAGGTTTAGTTACGCCACTGCTTCGACGCATCGCTCACAAATTCCCAGGTGCTCTTCGTGTTCACCCACGCTGGTTTCCCAGCGCCAGCAGCGGGTGCATTTTTCGCCGTGGGCTTTGGTGACAGTGTAGCTGGGGGTCGCAGCGAATTTGTCCTCTACTAGTTCGAGTTGGGAAATATTGATGAGTTCGCGGAGGGTTTCGGCGTGGGCTTGGGCTGTGGCGAGGTCAGCGGCCCGAATGGTGACTCGGGCTTCGAGGGCTTTGCCGATTTGTTTTTCTTGGCGGGCTTTTTCGAGTTGGACGAGGGCGGGTTCGCGGTGGGCGAAGAGGGTTTGCCACACGGCTTTTTCTTCGGCGGGCATTGTGAAATTTTCTTCAGGCCAATCGGCGAGGTGGACGGAGTCGGCATTTTTTCCAGGGAGAAATCCCCACGCTTCCTCGCCGGTGAAAACGCAGATGGGGGCGAGCATTCGGGTGAGGCCGATTGCGAGGTGGTGCAGGGTGGTTTGCGCGGCCCGGCGGCTCGGGGCGTTGGCGGCCTCGGCGTAGAGGCGGTCTTTGATGCAGTCGTGATAAATTGCGGACAGCTCGACGACGACGAATTGGCTGAGGCGCTGGTAAACGACGTGATACTCGAAGCGTTCGTAGGCGGCGGTGACGTCGTGCTGCATCGCGCTGAATTGGTCGAGCATCCAGCGGTCGAGGCCGGTGAGGTCGGCGTCGGGTACGTTGTGTTGCGCGGGGTCGAAATCGTACAGGTTGCTGAGCTGATAGCGCAGGGCGTTACGGAGGTTGCGATAGGTCTCGGCAACTTTTTTTATGCGCTCGTTACTGACCGTGATGTCGTTGCGGAAATCCTGCGAGGCAATCCACAGCCGCACGATGTCCGCGCCGTACTCGCCGATGTAGGCCTCGCTGGTTTGCGGCTTGGTGTTTGCGCCTTGATTGCTCTTAGCAATTTTTGCGCGGTCGGCATCGACCATGAAGCCGTGGGTGAGGACAGTCTTGTATGGCGGCGCGCCGTTGCCGGCAAGCGAGAGGAGCAGAGAGGATTGGAACCAGCCGCGATGTTGGTCACTGCCTTCAAGGTACACATCGGCCTGCCAGTTTTCGTTGCCTTCCTTATCGGGTCGCTGCAGTTCCTCGCGCTGCATTAGCACGGCACGAGAGCTGGAGCCGGAGTCGATCCAGACGTCGAGGGTGTCGGTGGATTTTTTTGTGGGGGCATCTCCGGTCCAATCGTCGGGGCGGACGTCGGCCCAGAGTTCGGCGGTGTCGCGCTCGAACCAGATATTGGAGCCGTGTTGCTCGATGAGTTCGGCGGTTTTGCGGACGATGCGGGCGTCGAGCAGTGGTTCGCCCTCGGCATTGTAAAAGGCGGGGATGGGCACGCCCCACGTGCGCTGGCGGCTGATGCACCAGTCGGGTCGAGACTCGACGGCACCTTGGATGCGGGCCTTGCCCCAGTCGGGCACCCAGTTGACTTCGTCGATGGCGGCGAGGGCGGTTTGGCGAAAGCCGTTGTGGTCGACGTTGATGAACCACTGATCCATCCCGCGAAAGATGACGGGCGTTTTGCTGCGCCAACAATGGGGGTAGCTGTGCGTGTAATTTTCCTGATGCACGAGCGCGGATTTTTCGCGTAGCAATTCGATGACGGCCTCGTTGGCTTCGCTTTTGCCTTTCTTTTCTAGAATGGCTTTGCCGAGCAACTCGGCGGGCATTTGTTCGGCGATGGGGAGGTCGTCGGTGTGGGCGAATTTTCCGTCGTCATTCACGGGGCAGTAAATGGGTAAGCCGTTCGCGCAGCCGAGGTGATAATCGTCCATTCCGTGTCCAGGGGCGACGTGGACGAAACCGGTGCCGGTTGTGTTTTCGACAAAGTTGTCGCCGGCGAAAAGCTTGGCGGTTTTATCAATGAACGGATGGCGGTATTCCAGCGCGCCGATTTCGTCGCCCTTAAGCGATTGCATTTCCTCGATATTTTCCCAGCCGCACGTTTTGGCGACAGTCGGCAGCAGCGTGCTCTCGAGAATGTACATCTCGCCGTTGACACGGATTTTTTTATAAGTGAACCGCGAGTTGTACGCCACGGCGAGATTGGCGGGGAGCGTCCACGGGGTGGTGGTCCAAATGATGAGGTGCGTGTTATCTGTATCCGCGACGGGAAATTTCACAAACACACTTTGGCTGACGTGGTCGGCGTATTCCACCTCGGCCTCGGCGAGGGCGGTGCGGCAGGGGATGCTCCAGTAGACCGGTTTTTTGCCGCGATAGACGAAGCCCTTTTCGACAAGGTCGGCAAAGAGGCGCAGCTCCTCGGCTTCATATTTTTTGTCGAGCGTGAGATACGGATTATCCCAATCGCCGAAGACACCGAGGCGTTTGAACTGTTCGCGTTGGATGTCGATGTATTTGTGGGCGTACGCCTCGCAGGCTTTGCGGATGTCGGCGGCGGTGGCGTCTTGGCGGTTTTCCTTGCGGAGATCCTGCATCACCTTGAATTCGATGGGCAATCCGTGGCAATCCCAGCCGGGTACGTACGGCACATTTTTGCCTCGCATGGTTTGGAATTTGAGAATGAAATCCTTGAGTGTTTTGTTGAGCGCCGTGCCGATGTGCACATCGCCATTGGCGAAGGGCGGGCCGTCGTGGAGGATGAACGACTCGGTGGCTTTCGCGTGGCGTTCGCGGATGCGGTCGTGGATACCTTCGGCGTACCATTGCTTGAGGCGCTCGGGCTCGCGCTGCACGAGGCCGGCTTTCATTGGGAAACCCGTCTGCGGCAAATTGAGTGTGTCTTTGTAATTCATGCCCGGCAAAGGGCCGGACGCTAGCAATCGTACGCGGGCGTGTCAATGAAGCGGCAACTTGACGCGCTCAATCTCCAGTAGTTTCACCTTCCAATCCATGCCGCCGGAGAAGCCGGTGAGGTTGCCGCTGGCACCAATGACGCGATGGCACGGGATGAGCACCGGGATGGGATTGGCCACGCAAGCGCCGCCGATGGCGCGGGCGGCCTTGGGGCGGCGGACGGTGCGGGCGAGTTCGCCGTAGCCGCGGGTGCGTCCGGCGGGAATGCGCAACAGCGCTCGCCACGTTTGCTGCTGGAAAGCAGTGCCAGTGGAGAAATCCAACGGCGGCAGGATTTTTGGTGCTTTGCCGACGAGCATAGTTTTGAGCGCGCTGGTGGTTTGGCGCAGCCAATTTTTTGGAGGCTCGATGGAACCGGTGATGGGTTCAGCCTTGGCTTTTGGAAACTGCAACCGGGCCAAGCCGCGTTCGGTGAATTGGGCGCGGAACTTGCCGAGTGGGGTGTCGATAAACGTGGCAGACATTTCGCAACGCTAACGGGCGCGGACGGAGTCGCAAGCCATTTTACAACTGCGGGATGAGCAGGCTGAGGACGGTCCAGAGCATTGCGAGCAGGACGAAGGCGAGGAGGATGAAGCGGTTGCGGGCCACGCGGCGTTCGCTGCGGAGGGCGGTGTAGCCGTAGTTGCGGCCGGCGGCAAGATAGGCGACGAGCTTGTCGTTGCCGGTGGGGGAGAGGGCGGGTTGGCACCGGGCGCGAAGCCACCATCCGGCGAGGTCAAACTTCCGCACGCCTTGGTCGTTGTAGAGGCCGGGGCAGTTGGGGTCGGTGACGGGCGGCAGGGAGTGGGTCAATTCCTCGTCGGCGCGGAGGATTGGGTCGGGCGGAAGGTAACGCGTTTTCTCCAGCACGGTCTGGATTTGGAGCGGGTCGGCCAGAGTTGAGGCGTTGCTGAGTTGGGCGATCTGCGACTCAAGCGCGGTAATTTCGCTGTGCAGTTCGCGCGACCGCGAGGTCATCGGGTCAATCTTGCGCTTGAACCACCTCATTAATTTATCCCCGCAACAGCAGCACAGCGGTTATCGCCGCGCCCAAAAGCAGCACCGGCCACGTGAGGGCGAGGCCCCACAGGCAGAGTTGACTAAAATTTTTTGGCATCGGCAGGCCCGTTTGTCCGGGCTGAACTGGCGCGGCAAGGCCTTGGCCTTCGTCATCTCGGATGCCGCTCAGCAGCGTCCATTTCAGGCGCGCGGAGTTCAGCTCCATGCGGGCGTTTTCGATGGTGGTGAGGTTGCGGGTGAGTAGCACTTTCCAATTCTCATCGTGAGTGTCGACCTCCACCAGTGAGTCCACTTTGGTGAGGGCGTCGCGCAAGTCATCCATCGAGCGGGCCATTTGCTCGGCATCGCGCTGGGCGTCGAGCTGCGCTTCCTCCAGCAAACCGAGGCTGCGCGTGAGTTCATGGAGCATCTCTTCGCGCCCGGTTTGGAATTCTGAAAACCGGCGGCGCGATTCCTCTACGGTGGCCTTCTCCCGCTCCAGCTTATCGCGCGCGTGATTCAGGTTCGCGAGTTGGGTTTGCAGGGTTGAAACCTGATCATCCAATTCCTCACGATCCTCATTCACCAAAGTTGTGCCTTTGGCAGTAGCGGGAAAATCCTCCTCTAACAAATCCGGCCCATCTAAAATAGCCATTAGGAAAAGCTACGGAAAAAGGGCTGCGGTGTAAAGCTTTGGTTGGAGTGATGAGAACTTCGTTTGCCCGTCGTTAGTGCTCAAATTTTTTCACGCGGTTTAGCGCGTAGCTCAACGGGCCGAGGCCGACGATGGTTGAGAACACGAGAAACATTCCGAGATAAATCATTCGGATTTCCATTGGGTGCCGACCGAAGACTTGCCACGGTGAGCCGAAGGGCGAGCCCGCGCCGAGTAGCATGACCGCCAGTCCAATGTACACAAAGCTGAGCACGAGGCAGAACGTGCCGCCAAAGCCGGCGACGATTTTGCTGGGGTTATCTTCTTTGAGGTTCGGATACATCACGCCCATCCCAACGGCGAGGCCGTTGAGGGCCACGGACATAACGGAGATGGCTGCAATAAAGAACACCACTTGGCTCAGTGGCAGCTGCAGCATGCTGCACGAAAACCAAATGAGCGGCAGGCTGATGAGCAGCGATATGGCCGAGGCGAGCATAAACTTCACCTTCACCACGCGCGAAAGCCCCAGCGGCGAGAGGCCGACAATCCAAAGCCGTTTGCCTTCCAGCGAGAATTGCGGATACACAAAACGCGTGGTCAATGTGGCGAGATTCAGCGCGCACGCGGCGAGGTTCATAAAGCTGACCAGTTTGAAAAAGTAATCGCCCCCAAAGCGGCCGTCGGTGAAGAGCGAGGTGAATTGCTCGGTAAAGAAACGAAGGTTCAAAATATACACGCCGAGGATGCCGAAGAGGATGAGCGACTGGCCCCATTGCGCGGTATCGCGCCAAAACATTCGGATGTCCTTGAGCAGCACCGCCAGCACATCGGAAGGCAGCCCGGGGATTTTTTTGAAAATTCGCTCGGCCAAGCCCGGTTCGTATTTGAACACGTTCCGTTTTTCCTGCCATTGTTCGAACCACTTTTCAAACCGCGCGGCGAGGGGCGATTGCCAAATCGAGGTGACCGCCTGCGCCAACGCAGCGGAGAGCATTAGCCAAGCGCCCACCCCGAGGAATTGCCAGCGGGAGATGCCGAAAGCGCTTCCACCGCCGGTGCCATCGAGCCGGGTTAGCCAGTGATCGCCGGTGGCCATGAAGGCAATGAAGAGGCCAATCACTGCAGTGGCCGTGATTAAATGGGCGGTGCGGCTGTTGAACACCCACGCCAACAGGGCCATAAGCGGAATGGCCAACAGCGCCAGGGGCGGCAGGGCGGCAGCTTGAGCAGGTGGCGGAGGGTGAGCGGCTACCGGAGTTCCCACGCGGCCGAGTTGCCAGTGTTTCCAGTCGAGTTTTTCGGTGGCATTGGTGCGCCACATTTGGAGGAGGTCTATGCCGTGTACGCCGGTTTCTTCTTTAGGCGTTTCTCCAGGCAGAGTGAAGCGTAGCGTATCGCCCTCGCGCGCGAGGGTGCCTTCAAAATAATTTCCGTGATCGGTGATCCAAACTTTTTTCCCGGTGGGCTCGTTGTCGGCGTCCACCAGTGTCACTTGTCGGCGGAGAAACAGGCGGTGGATTTGTTCAGGTAACGGTTCATCGGCGCCGGATTCGGCGGGAAACGTAAGTGTGCGATTGGTTAGCCCTGGTGCGCCGAGGGCGTGCAGCAACACCACCTGTGATTGCGGCAAAGGCTGCAGCAGTGTAGCTTCGGGCTCGGCGGCAAAGTCGGCGGCGGCCCCGCGTAGCAACGTGCGGTTGCGGGCAAAGTCCAGCCCGGACAGGTTGGGGCGCAGGTTGGATTGCAGCAGATGGTCGAGATCCGGGCCAAGTTGCATCATTTCACCCGAACTGCTGCGGAGATAAAGATTGCGGATATCCGGCTGCAAATAATAGAGCGCGCCGCGCGCGAGACGGGGTTCCAACTCCGCCACATGATTGGTGAGCCAGCGCCCAAGCGATTGAGAGCCCACATCTTCGGATCTTCGTTGTGCGGCGTAATGTGCTGAAAGTGGGGCGAATTCTCCACGCCAATGTTTTTGCAGCGGCTCAAAATCCACCACCGGCAAAAACCACGCCAGCAACACCACTTGTGCACATAGGCGCGGCGCATGGCGCATGGCGGTGGACCAATCACCAGCCAGGCTGCCGCGGCTGAGCGTGGAGGAAAGGGACGCATAAAAGTGGCGGCCCGTTTCAGTGAAGCCGAGGAAGCCAAAAAAAAGCACGTTGGACATGAGCACGCCGGCGAAGAACACGGCCGCCGCACGCGCGCCTTCCACCCAGTGTGTGAGTGTGCTGGAGAGCCAATAGCTGGGCAGAAAAGGGAACTGCGCGATTTGGGTTTTGGCGAGCAGGCGGTCGGTGAGATCCACCACGCGCGTTTCGAGTGTCTGCTCGCTGGCGGCTTCGGGTTGGAGGTAAATCTTCACCGAGTAACACATTGCCAGCAGCAGCAGCACGGCGGTGGCTTGGAAAAGTGAGCGGTCGAGAAAGCGCGCCATCGCTACAGCGATCCAACAACCGAATATCGCCGGCAGCATAATGAACACCGCCACGAGGGGCGGTGTGAACACATAAAAATGCCAGTCCGCGTGTTGATGAATGCCGAAGGCGAGCAACAGCGGTGCCACTAAAACAATGAACGCCCAGGAGGCGACCACGGCGGTCTCGATGAGTTTCCATCGAAAAATGGATTGGGCTGGAATGGGCAGCGTGTTCAGGAAACGCGACTCTTCGTTTTTGAACATATTTGTATAACCGACCACCACGTTTGAAAACAGCAGCAGCATGAACAGTAAAGCGAAGAGCAAAAAGATGAGCCGCTCAATCAAGAGATCGCCCAGCCCGGGGAATTTGGAAATATAACGCAGTCCGCCATAAAACATGCCGGCGGCGAGCAGCGGATAAAAAAGCAGGAAACCCACAATGAGCACCGAAAGAAAACCCGAACGCTGACTAGCCTCCTTGAAGCGGCGCGCCGCCTGCGCGAGGTGCACGCGCAACAGCAGCATCAGCGGCGAGGCAAACCGGTTTCGAACAGCGGGCAGGAATTCCATGGGCAGTGATCCCTACTATCCCTGTTGGACTTGGCGCTGCATGCTCACATCGGATTCCTCGCTGGTGAGGGCGAGGTAGGTTTCTTCCAGCGCGACCTTGCCGCGGCCGCTTTTGGCGTGCAGTTCTTCCTTGGTGCCCACGGCGACGAGCTTTCCCATATGAATGATGCCGATGCGGTCGGCCACTTCTTCCGCCACACTGATTTGGTGGGTGGAGAGAAACACCGTCATCCCATCGGCGGCGCGTTCTTTCAACACCTCTTTCAAAATAAACTGATGATGCGGGTCGAGGCCCACCATCGGTTCATCGAGCACAAACACTTCTGGCGCATGCATCAGCGCCGAGACAATCGCGATGCGCTGGCGCGTTCCGTGGCTGAGACTTTCGATGCTCTTTTGCAAGTACGGCTCGAGGTTAAAGCGCGGGATGAGTTCGCGCGTGCGTTCCTGAATTTGCGCCTCGTCCATATGAAAAAGCTGGCCGGTGAAGCGCAGGAATTCCCACGGGGTGAGCTTGTCGTACAGGAACGGAAAATCGGGAACGTACGCAAGATGACGGCGGACGGCGATGGGGTCGGCTTGCACGTCGATGCCGCACACGCGCACGGTGCCGGAATTGGGCTGGATGAGGCCCACGAGCATTTTGATGGTGGTGGTTTTGCCGGCGGCGTTGGGGCCGAGCACGGCGACGAATTCGCCTTTCTCAACCTTGAGGCTCAGGTCGTCCACAGCGGTGAGATCGCCGAATTGTTTCACCAGGTTTTCCAGTTCAATCATTGTTTGCGACGGCGAGCGACGCCGTAATAATGGGTGTTACGCAGTTCGTAGCCTTGAGGCAGCCGCACAAGCATGATTTCGCCGGTGCGGTTGAGGTAGACGCTGGCAGGCCAGCCTTTAAGGGGCTCGAAGTCCACGCGATAAACTTTGATGTCCGATCGCACGCCGGGCAGGCGGTCGAGGTGCGCTTTGCGTGGGAGTTCGAAACTGAAGTTTAGTTGTGAGCCGAGGTTGGCTTCATCGAGTAGTTTGTTGATCGCGAATATCGTGGTGATCGTCGTGAGCTTGCCCGTGCCGCGCAGCGCAAGGAGCGCTTTGGAAAACTTCCGCGGATCGCGCATATCCTCCAGCGGCATCTGAATTTGATTCGTGTAATTCTGTAGCTCAAGGCTGAGGTTGAGCACTTGGTTACTGGCCGAGGCGAACGCGCTAAGGTACAGGTCCAATTTGCTTTGGTCATCGAGCTTGCGGATATCGATCCGCACTGTTTGCCATACGGAAGCGGCGTCCATCGCCAGCTCGAGATTAAACCGCACTTGGCCCTGATCGTCATCGAGCAAAAACACGCCGTTGTCCACCTCCAGCTCGTAGCTATCGATGTGCATAATTTGGCCTTCCACCCGCGAGGTGTTTTCGGTGAGCACTTGGGGTTCCCAATCCAGTTCCCCAAACAATTGGCCCGAGGGGACGTGGACAATTTGCAGATGGGAATCATCCGGCGCGCGGCGGATCTTGTCCCACACCGTGGAAATCTCCACTGCCGCGCCGAGCTTTTCGCCGGCGTATTCCACGCGCCACAGTTGCCAGGTCATGAACAACCAAAAACAACCAAGCGTGACGAGGAGAAGGCGCTGCATGAGGGCTAGTTGCGCGGCGGGATTTTCAGTTCATCGCCAATCTGGATTTTGGCGGGCTTGAGGCCGGGATTGGCTGCGAGCAATTTGGAAACCGGTATGCCGTATTGGCGCGCGATGCTGGTGGGATTGTCCCCGCCTTTCACTTTGTGCGTGCGCAGGGTGGTGGTGGGTTGCGGCGGGTTAGGAACGGTGCTGCCGCCTCCGGGCAGCGGCCGTGGCGGCAGCGTGGCCGTGGAGTTTGTGGTCGCCACCGGATTGGGGGTGATGCCTTTGGAAAGCAACTGATGCTTGAGCGCCGCATTTTCCGCCGCCAACTGGTTGAGCTGCGCGCGCAGTGCTTGGATCGATCGGTTGGGTTGTGATTGCGGATTGCCGAGGATTTCGCCTGCGAGATCGCTCTTCAATCCTTCGATTTGCCCGAGCACATCCTTTTTATTTACTGCCTCCGGTTTGAGTGTAAGGTATCGTTGCAGGTGAAAAATCGCCGCCGCCGGATCATTCTTGCGTGAAAGAAACAGCACGCCCAATTCATAATGCGCCGCTGCCGAGAGCGGGTTGGCCTCCAGCGCCTTGTAAAAGGATTTTGCGGCGCCATTGTAATCCTGTTGCGTGACCAGCCGCCGACCCGCCAGAAAATGCGGCTCGCGGTCTTCCGCTGTGGCATCGCTTTCCCCACCACCACAGCCGAGCAGTAGGCTCGCCATCCATGCTATTGCCCAAAGTTTCACGCGGCCCAACCTAACCGAACGGACGCGCGCTGGCAATGCTGGCAAATGGGCTGTCACGCCTCATCATCGCCGTCATTGGATTTCTGAAATAGATTGGCCTTTTCCGGTTCAGCGATTTCGCTTTCGTCACTGTCAGCATCCGTTTCTTCCTCCTCGCCTTCGAATGGGTTAGGCCCGCTCACTTCGATGTGGGGTAGGAAGAAGGGCGCGAAAAATAAATACCCCCACGTCACCAAGGCCGCCAACGGCACCAGCACCAGCAACCCCATCCACGGAAGCAAGCCCAGCGCGTAGCACAGCACCCCCACCGAAAGCAGCAGCGCCGCCGGCAATTGTGCCGCGGCCGCGAGGCGCCATCCGCCGCCGGTGGGGCATTGGCGGCTCACATAAGATGCTACCGAGCGGACCACCACGCCGCCCGCAATGCCCAGCGCGAGCCAACTCAGCCACGCCAGCGCGCCAGCCGCCGCGCCCAGCGCCAGCAACAGGAACGGCCGCCGCGCGCCCCACCACGGTGCAAGTTCCTCGCGCAATAAGGGCAAATCACCGCGCGCATATTTCAATTCAAAATAGCCGAACACCGAACCGAGCAGCCAATCCTCGCGGCGCAGTTCTACCTGCACATCGGCCAGTTGGCCTTGGCGCGCCGTGCCTTCGGGATCCACGATGAGGCAGAAATAATTATTGCGGCCAAGCTCCACCGGTTTGTCATCCGGCCACACCATCACACCATCGCGCCAACCGGTTTCGGCGGGGAGTTGCTGCATTGCAGAATCTACCACCGGCGCCCAGTGGCGGGCGAGCACGAGCAGCACCGCGCCGCCCAGCGCGAGGGCCATCAGGAATTGCCAGCCGAGCAGGCGTCCCCAGCCGGTTTTTGCAAAAGACGCCACGCCGCTGAAGGTGACGGGAAAGCCCTTGGGGGGCGAAGGTTCCGGCTCGACCGAAGGCTCGATGGGTTCGCTGGACTCCGGCGAAGTTTCCTCTGGCGGTTCGCCATTGGGCGGGGCCGGTTCCATAAATTAATTTTGTTCGCTTGCGCTGGCATCGCTGCCGCCGCCGTTTTGGTTTTTGGGCATCACCACCACCGGCAGTGGGTAGCGCAGCTTCAGCACATCGTCGACAGTCACTTCCACGTAGTACACGCCGGCCTCAGTGAACTCTACGCCTTGAAACATGTGCACATTGGTGCGGGTCATCCCCGGATTTTCCAGTGAAAAGGCCAGCGCGTTTTCGCGCACCACGGTGGATTGATCGGGCGCGAGCAGCTTCACCACTTCGTTGAATTCGCCCACGCCGGCGGTCCAGCGATTGAAGCACGCCAACTTGTTGGCCGCTACGGGCACTTGTGGTACCACGATTTGGTTTAGCACGCCGATCAGGATTATGTTGCCGTTGGCTTCCTGTCGGACGTCCTCGCAAATCAGCGAGCATTGGAGGTCGGGGAGAATTCGTGCGTCGGTCATTTTATAAAATTAAACAGATTCAAGCTCAACTCCTGTCGCGCGCGCGGCGGCTCGGGCAGTATTGCGCATGAGCAGCGCGATGGTCATCGGCCCTACGCCGCCAGGGTTGGGCGTGATGAGACCGGCCACGGGCTGCACGGCGGCGAAGTCCACATCGCCCACCAGCCGCGTGCCGTTCTTGGCTTTGGGATCGGCAATGCGGTTCACGCCCACGTCGATGACCGTGGCACCGGGCTTCACCATATCCGCTTTCACAAATTCCGCCACACCGATAGCGGCGATCAATATATCCGCGCGGCGGCAATGGTCGGCGAGGTTGGCCGTGCGCGAGTGGCATAGCGTGATGGTGGCGTTGGCGTGCTCCGCTTTTTGGCAAAGGATGGCGGCCATTGGTTTGCCGACGATATTGCCGCGTCCGAGGATGACGACTTCCGCGCTTTGGATGGGTACGCTGCTGCGGATGAGCAGCTCGTGCACGCCGGCGGGGGTGCAGGGCACAAAGCCACCGGAATCGCCCAGCAACAGTTTGCCGACGTTGACGGGATGAAATCCATCGACGTCTTTATTAGGCGACACCGCGGCAAAGATGGTGGCCTCGTTGATGGACGCGGGCAGGGGGGCTTGCACGAGGATGCCGTGCACGGTGGGGTTGGCGTTCAGCTCGCTGATGAGCTTGAGCAACTCCTTTTCCGAAGTGTCCTCCGGCAGCACGTGGGTGGTGGATTGAATGCCGAGGCGGGCGCAGATTTTTTCCTTCATCCCCACGTACACGCGCGACGCGGGATCCTCGCCTAAGCGCACAAACACGAGACCCGGCGGCGTGCCACGCTCACTCAGGGCTTCAATATGCCGCTGGGTTTCCCCGTGT
The DNA here is from genome assembly GCA_028872645.1 of Verrucomicrobiota bacterium. Classification (GTDB taxonomy): domain Bacteria; phylum Verrucomicrobiota; class Verrucomicrobiia; order Limisphaerales; family UBA1100; genus JACNJL01. The sequence goes on along the minus strand of JAPKDK010000005.1, from coordinate 13,280 downwards.
ATTTGCTCGGCGATGGCGCGGCCATCAATCCGGTTTTCAATGGCGTCGATAGCCACGTTACTTGTTGGTATCGTCCGTGGTCTTTAAGGATTTGATGATGAGCACCGGCGTGTGTTGATTGCGTGCGTCCATTGCTTCCTGTCCGCTGACGAGGATGCGACGGCCGAGCAGTTTTTCCATTTTCTTCTCCAACGCCGGATGTTGGGTGATGAGGAAGTTAATGGTCTTGCCGCTCTCGAGATGCTCGAGCACGTAACGCGAGGGGGCGCTCAGGCTCAGCGTGCGATGCACGATACCTTCGCGGGTGACGATGCGAATGGGCGCGCCGTTTTTGTCCACTACCGGTTTGCTGGGCGGGGGAAGGTTCGGGTTGGCCTTGGCCACTTGCACAGGCTTGGCGGGCACGGCGGGTTTAGCTGGTTCACTGGGCTTGATAATCGCCGGCGCAGTTGGCTTGGGCGGTTTGGGGAGGATGCCGATGCCTCCGGGGGTGGTTGTGCCGCTGGGGTTGCCGAAGGTTTTGGGGTCAATGGTGATGGTGGTTTCGGCGGGCACAGCCGGTGTGGCTCCGGGAACCGCAGGGGCAATGGTGCCGGGTTGCGCGGGTAAGACCGGTTGCACGCTGGGCTGCAAAGGCAGGATGATTGGTGGTTGCGGTTGGATGCCCGGTTGAGGCTGTGCCGGAAGGGTCGGCACTCCAACAACGTTGGCGACGTTGCCGTTGGCGCGTTTTACGAATTGCGAGGCCACGTATACGGAGCAGTTGCCCGGGGCGAAGATTTCCAGCCACTTACCTTTTTGCGCGCCGGTGAGGGCAACGTCCGTGCCTTGGGGCAGCTGACCGAGGATGGGGAACGTATCGCCTGCGCCGCCGCGCACGTTGAGGCGGTTGGGCTTCACGCTGGCGTAGGTGTGCGGCGAGGGTTTGCCGTCGTTACCCACGATGGTCGCGATGCGTTGGTTGTGGAGAAACTGATGATGCACCCACAAGCCGGCATCGAGCGGCACTTGCACGCGATACCATTTGCGCGGTTCACCGGCCTTGGGCGCGGCGAGGGTGATTTCCTCAAGGAGATTCACCGGCTCATTTTGGCCAAACCGGAACACGAGCTGACTGTGCACCGTGGCCTTGCCGCGCGCGCTGACGCGTGTGCCGGTGATGACGCCCAACCCAATGGAGGCCGGCGGCGTGGGGAGTGTTAATTGAATCGACGCAGGTGCTACCGGAGGTTGCGTGGCGAGTGGCGCGATGGGTGGAGTGACTGCCGGCGGCACCAAGGGGGGTGTGATGGCGAGCGGCACTAGCGGCACTGCGGGTGCGGCGGGCACTGCCGGGGTGACGGTGGGCGGAATGATTTCCGGCGAGGGTGCGGGCACAGCCGGTGTGGGGATCGGTTGCGCGGGCGATTCGGGCTGGCGCGTGGGTGGCGCGCCCGGTCCGGCTGGAATGGGCGGCGCGGTTTGCGCGATGAGTAGGGTGGTGGCCGCGAGTGTGAGCGCGGGGATTATCATACGGGATGGGGTAGTTTTCATCAGTTCCTCAACAAGGTTTGGATTTCAGTTTCAGTTAGTGTTCGCCATTTGCCGGGGGGCAACTCGCCTAATTTTATTTTTCCTATTTGCACCCGGGTCAGCCGGATGACTTTCAGTTCTTGTGTCGCAAACAATCGGCGCACCTCGCGGTTTTTGCCTTCGGTGAGTTCCACCCGGACGATGCTGCGCGCGCGAGTGCTACTCTCCAAAGTCGCCTTGCGAGCCCGCAACAAATCACCCGCGTCTTCCACGCCTTCGGTGAATTGCGCCAGCGCCGTTCGTGGCACGTTGCCTTTCACCTCCACCGTGTAGATCTTGGGCACGTTGTACCGCGGATGAGTCATCCGCAGCGCGAACTCGCCGTCGTTTGTGGCAAAGATCAATCCTTCACTGTCGCGGTCCAGTCGGCCCACGGGTTTCAGGTCCCAGTCCGGCGGCAACAGATCGCCCAACAGGGGCCGCCCGCGCTCGTCTTGCCGGGTACACAAAACCCCTTTGGGTTTATGCACCGCCACATAGCGATGACTCAACGGTTGGATGGGTTTGCCGGAAACAGTCACCACGTCCTTCGCGGGATCCACTTGGGTTCCCAGCCGTGTGACCAGCCGACCGTTCACCTCCACGCGCCCAGCCAGAATGATCTCTTCGCTGGCACGCCGCGAAGCGATCCCAGCTTGGGCTAAGAATTTTTGCAGGCGCACCATCAACTGTTTTCATCCAGGCACAGAACAAATGTTCGGTGTCCAACCGGGAAACAGATGCACCTCCGGGCGAAGGCCCGTGACATCGAAGCGATAAAACGTACGGCCGCTATTCGGAGGGCTTCGTCTTGCGAAGTCCCACCACGCGGTCGCCCTCTTTCCACTGGCCGCGCTCTTTAAGCAGTGCTACACGCTCAAAGCGCTTCAGCACGTTGCGCTTGGCGCCCAGCGTATTCGAAGATCGTAAACTGCGATGTCGTGACATAAATCTGTTCCCTTGTCACCCCGCCCAACCAAGTTCCCAGTGCCTTCTTCAGCACACCAGTTTCTGGTACGGGCGAGGCATTCTTTATAGTTGATATCTCTCGCCAACGGCAAAAGTTAGTTACTAACACTGCTAACACCTGTTAACAACTGAATTTTTTAAAAAAATGCCACTTAAGCCCAAGCCCGCCCCGTAGATTGCTTTTTTCCGAAAAACCCCCTAGTTTTCCGCAACGCGATCGCGCGTCATAGCCATGGAAACCCTGCTCATCGCCCTACTCGCCGGCTTCGGATTCATCGTCGCCTACCACACTTATGGACGGTGGCTCGGCAAAAAAATCTTCCGCCTCTCCGCCAGCGCCGTCTGCCCCAGCGAAAAACTCGAGGACGGCATCGACTACGTGCCCACTTCTAAGTCGGTCGTCTTCGGCCATCACTTCACCTCCATCGCCGGCACTGGCCCGATCGTCGGCCCCGCTATCGCCATTATGTGGGGATGGGTTCCCGCGCTGTTGTGGGTGGTGCTCGGTTCTATTTTTATTGGTGCCGTGCACGACTTTGGCGCACTCGTCGTCAGCCTCCGCAACAACGGCCAAACCGTAGGCGAAATTGCCGGACGCGTGCTCAACAAACGCGTGCGATTACTTTTCCTCTTCGTTCTTTTTATGGCACTCACCGTCGTGCTTGCGATTTTTGGGCTCGTCATCGCCGCCGTGTTCAAACAATACCCCGCCGCGATTTTTCCGTGCATCGTGCAAATCCCAATCGCCATTATCATCGGCACGCTTTTGCATCGCAAAGGATTTGGATTATTTCTGCCTTCGCTCATCGCGTTGGCGGTGATGTATCTCACCGTTATTTATGGCAATACAGGCGCACTCGGAAACTTCAACGCCGCTCTCGCCGCTTGGCCGTTGTGGCAATGGGTGCTCGTGCTGCTTGGCTATTCTTACGTCGCCTCCGTGTTGCCGGTTTGGACGCTCCTGCAACCGCGCGATTACATCAACTCACTTCAATTAATTTCCGCGCTGGCGCTCATCGTGGTTGGTCTTGGCGTGGCGGCGTTCTTTGGCTACACGCCAACCGGCGGCGAAAAACAAACGCTCAGTATGGTCGCACCGATGTGGGATTTCAGCCCCAAGAACGCGCCCTTAATTTTCCCGTTTCTTTTTATCACCATTGCGTGCGGAGCGGTTAGCGGATTTCACTGCCTCGTTTCCAGCGGTACCAGCAGTAAACAGCTCAAGAACGAAGAGGACGCCCGTTTTGTCGGCTACGGCAGCATGCTCACCGAGGGCTTTCTCGCCACGCTGGTCATCCTCGCCTGCGGCGCGGGGCTTGGCCTCGGGATGATGCATGATGGCACGATGCTCACCGGCACCGCCGCGTGGACGGCGCAGTACGGCGACTGGCTCGCCGCCGGTGCGTTGGCCGCGAAGGTTGGCGCGTTTGTGCAGGGCTCGGCAAATTTCCTTCAAGCACTCGGCATCGCGCCCGCGGTGGCCGTTGCGCTGATGGGGGTGCTTGTCGCCTCCTTTGCCGGCACCACGCTCGACACCGCCTGTCGTTTGCAACGCTACGTCGTGCAGGAACTTGCCGCCACGCTGGGCGGAAAAGTCGGAGAGTCCAACATCCCAGCGGCCGCGCCACTCGTTTGGTTGCAAAACAAACACGGCGCCACAATCTTCGCCATCGTCATTGCCGCCGCCATGGCCGCCGTGCCGCCCGCGGGCATGGCGTGGAGCCTGGCCAACGCCGGCAAAGGGGGCCTTCTCCTTTGGCCGCTCTTTGGCGCGACCAATCAACTGCTCGCCGGATTGTCATTTCTCGTCATCACATTTTATTTATGGCGACGCGGCCGGCCGGTTTGGTTTATCGTCATCCCAATGATTTTCATGCTCATCATGCCCGTGTGGGCGATGACCTATCAACTCTTCGTCGCCCCCGGCTGGTTGGTGACCGATCAACCCGATTATCTCCTCGGCGGCATCGGCCTTGCCACCATCGCGCTGGAAATCTGGATGATCGTCGAGGCCATCAAAATTTTCCCCAAAGCCAAAGGCGTGCTGGAGGAACCGTTGCCTGTAGCCCGAGCCGGTGGCCCGGGGGGTTGATGAATGATTGGAAACTACTGAAAACTTGAAACTTGAAACTTCAAACTCATTAAACCGGATCGGTCTCTTTGGCGGTTCATTCGATCCCGTACATCTCGGGCACACGATGGTGGTTCGGACGGCGTTGGCGGAGATGGCGTTGGATCGGATTTTCATTATCCCCGCCGCCCAATCGCCATTCAAGCCGGAGCAAGTGCCCGCGCCTGCGACGGATCGGTTGGCGTGGTTGCGGTTGGCGTTTGAGGATGAACCGCGTTGCGAAATTGATACGCAGGAAATCGAGCGCGTGGGTATTTCGTACACCATCGATACGGTGCGGGATTATGCGGCGCGTTTTGCGGAGGCGGAGTTGTTTTACTTAATTGGCGCGGATCATGTGCCCACGCTGCCGGAATGGCGCGAAGCGGCGGTGCTTGCCGACGTGGTCACTTTTGTGGTAGTGCCCCGTCTCGGCGAATTGGAAACTGAGGTGGCGGAGTTCCCACCATCCTTTCGCGGCACGGTGTTGCGCGGAAAACCGGTGGCCATTTCCGCCAGCGATTTGCGCGAACGCTTGCGCGCCGGTGAATCGATTGAAAATTTTGTGCCGCCCGCAGTTGCGGCCGCGTTGAAAGTGGAGCATAGTTATTAAAAGAAATATGGAAGGACAAGCATTGGCTCTGGCGTGCCGCGAATACGCCGATGATAAAAAAGCGGAGGGATTGCTCGTGCTCGACGTGCGCGAGGTGTCGACCATCACGGATTATTTTGTGATCGCCAACGGCAACAGTGAACCGCACGTGCGCGCCATTTGGACGGATATCGCCGGTCGCCTCCAAAAGGATCACGGCGTGTCTCCGCCCAAACCCGAGGGCGATCGCCGCAACCAATGGGTCGTGCTCGATTATTACGACGTAATCGTCCACGTGATGCTCGAATCCGTCCGCGACCAATACGACCTCGAAGGCCTGTGGAGCGACGCCGGCGTGGTGAAACCGGCGGTGGTAGCGGTGGAGTGAGTTTCTGTTAAACGGAGAGGCGCAGAGATTCGCGGAGTGAAGCCATTTTGTTTTCCTGTTTTTTGGTTCTTTGTTTTGAGTTGGGTTTCTTCAAGTTTGTTGCTTTTCCCCCTCACCCTGACCCTCTCCCTGAGGGAGAGGGTAACATTTCCACAAAACGCTCCTACGAAAAACCACTGTTGCGTTTTACGCTGTGGTTTTGACTTTCTACTTTCATCCCCACCGCTGCTTTCCACGCCAGCACGAGTTGGGCGACTAATCCGAATAGCACCACCAAATTTCCCACTTGCGAAATGCCGTGCAGCGGGCCGAAGGATTTGTTGGCGTAGGCGGTTTGTTCGGAAGTGGTTCCGATTTTGAAATAATCGGGGTACTTCAACTGATGCAACCACTCCAAGCGCGGCGTGATGTAAATCAACCCGAACACAATCAGCGCCACCAATCCCACCAACAGCAATCCCCGCGCGCGGGGAAATTTGCCGCCGTCTAGCCGCCAACCCGCCAGTAAGGCCAGCGCGGCGATGGTTGCGAGCGAAAGTTGGAAGGCGGTGAACCGGTGGATGAGTTCCTGCGCCACGAGGCCGTCGTGGGGTTTGGGGAGTGCTTCGGCCAGTTCCGGCGCGAAAAACATTGGCCCAGCTACGAATGTGAAGAATACAGCGCCGCCCAGCCACACGGCGGCGGTCAGCACGAACACCAGTTGCGCGATGCGCAGTGGATTATTTTTTGACTTCATTCGATTGATCCGTTGCGTCGGTTTCATCCGAGTCCCGTTCGCCGGGTTCGGGTTTCACCGGTTCGGCATCCTTATCCTCCACGGATTCCTTGAGTGGTGTGGTGTGGTATTGCACCCGCGCGGCCACGAGCGCGCCGTACAACAGAATGAGCCACGTAAAATATACCGCCAACATAAACACGGGCAACAGGCCGAGGCTGCCGCCGTAGGTTTGTGAGTACCAATCTTTCTCCACCACCACATGCGAAATATACAACGCGCTGGCGAGATGATTGAGCTGCCACAAAATGCCGGCCACCACGCCGCCCCAAATCGCGGCGGTCCACGATACTTTGGTGTTCGGGATGAGCTTATACAAAAACGTGATGCCCGCCATCGCGAAGAGCAACGGCACCAGCAGATTTACCAGCGCGCCCATCGATTGCAGGTGCGCGCTGATTTTTTCGAAATGCACCGCATTGGCCAGCGCAAAGGCGAGGATGATACTGCCGGGCCCGAGCACCAACCCCGGCGAAAATTTCAGCAACTGCGCGTACCACGTCCGACTCCGCCGCACGGCCCATAAATCGTTAAACGTATCCTCCAACTGCATCATCACCATTAGCCCGAGGTAAACAAACACCAGCGCGCTGAGCACGCCCGTCTTGTCGAAGCTCACTTGTTGCGCGAGGTTTTTTGTGAAGTTAGAAATATTATCGCGCAAGCCATCGCGGATTTCCACGATTTTGGCATTCTTCTTCTCGTCCTCGTGTTTAGCCGGCAACACGCTGACGATTATTTTTCCGACAAACTGTTGCACCGACTGCGACTGGTCGTCCTTTCCGATCGCTGAGGTGAGCACTGTGGCCAGCGCCAGCACCGGGATGAGCGCCAGCAGCGAGTTGAAAGCCAGCGCCGCCGCGCGCATAAAGCAGCGTTCCTCGTCGAACTTGCGATACGCCAGCAGGATAAACCGCGCCACACGCATCCACTGTTTCGGCAGCACCACGCGGCTTTCCTTCTTCATGACCTGCGCGAGATCTTCACGAAAGATCTTCCACGGGTTCGGAATATTCGGCAAAGGATTGTTCACGGGTGCGCGGACGTTAGCAGGAAAACTGGGGGGAGACAATTTTTGAACCGCCAAGGCGCAAAGCCGCCAAGATTTTCTGAAAATGGTTTTTCTTGGCGTCTTGGCGGCTCACCCCTCCCCAGTTTGAGTTTGTAAAACGCGTCATTTTCTGCTCTACTTTTGGCGGATGGCGCGTAAGGAGGCTCCCATAAAAACGGATTCCAAAGGAGGTGCCAACGAAGTGCTCGGCATTGGGTTGCTTGCCCTGGCTGTGTTATTTTTGTTGGCGCTGTTTTCCTTTGATAAAGGCGATTTGTCGCTCAACGGCACGAACGTCAACGACCCCTTGCACAATCTCGTGGGCACGCTCGGGGCGTGGCTGGCGCAGGGCTGCTTTATGGCGCTGGGCGTGGCGGCGTATTTGTTGCCGCCGTTGACGCTGATTTTCGCCCTCGCATTTTTCACGGATAAACTCGACGGCTTGCGCAAGCGCTGGCCGTGGGCGGCGGCATTGGTGCTGGCGGGGGCTGCTGGGCTAAGCTTGTATCCGGGGCTGTTCGGCGGGTTGGCGCAAAGCCTGAACACCGTGGACGCCGGCGGCTATGTGGGGCTGCTGCTGCACAAGGGAATTTTCCAACACGTGGGCACGGCGGGTGCTACGGTGTTGTTGTTGGCGGTGTATTTGGTGAGCTTGCTGTATCTCACGAATTTTCAACTCAAGGAATGGCTCAAGGCGGCGCGCGAGAAATGGAAACAGCGCAAAGTGGATCGTTCGCAGCCGCTGGCCAACGAAGAGATTGAGCTGAACCAACGCGAGGCGGAGCTCCAGCAGCGCGTGGCGGATTTGCAAAAGGAACTGGCCGCCGCCGCTCAAGCGATGCCCACGGCGGTCACACGCGAGGAGCCAAACATCATCGATCTCAGCCAACCGCAAGTGCGCCCCAAGGCGGCCGCGGCGGATGAAGAAGCGCCCACGGAACCGCGCCGCAAGCTGGCCGCGATTGTGTTCACGGATATCGTGGATTATTCCACGCTCGCCAATCGCGATGAAAAGGCGGCGCTCAAGCTCATCAAACAACAGCGTAAACTGCTCAAGCCTGTTGTCAAAAAATTCGAGGGCGAATGGCTCAAGGAACTGGGCGATGGATTGTTGCTTAGTTTCGACAGCTCACTTAACGCCGTGGAATGTGCGCTGGCCATTCAGCAAGCCGCGCGCGAGGTGGAACATCTCGAGCTGCGCATCGGTATTCATCAGGGCGATGTGGTGCGCGAGGGTAACGACATTCTTGGCGACGGCGTGAACATCGCCTCGCGCATCGAGGAATACGCGCCGGTCGGCGGCGTTGCAGTTTCAGGGAAAATCCAGCAGGATCTCATCAGCCAACCCCAATACGAAGTGCGGCTGCTGGGCGAGTTCGTGCTGGAGGGCTTCGCCCAAAAATCGGAAATTTACACCGTCGCCGTCGCCGTGGAGGCATTGCCCGAAACGGTATTCGAGGACGAAGACCTCACCGCAAATCCCGAGGTGGCCATTGCGGAAAAAGCCGACCACGCCGTAGCCACTGCGGAAGATATTCTCGGTGACCCAAAGGATGACACCGAGCAGACGGTGCACATTGCCCCCGCCATTTCCAGCACCGGCCCCGCCAAGCCGAGGCAACTCAAACGCCCCAAGCCCACCGCCGTGGCGCGCGGGCCGCTCATTGAGAATTATAAACTGCCGCCGGTCGAATATCTGCAGGCACCCGAATTTATTGCCGCCCCCATCGATTCCACCGATGAACTGAAAGCCGCCGCAATTACCATCCAGCAAACGCTCAAACAATTCGGTGTGGAAGTCGCGTTGGGCGACATCACGAAAGGGCCGACCATCACCCGCTTTGAGCTGCATCCCGCGCCGGGCGTGAAGATGGAAAAAATCACCACCTACACCAACAACATCACTGCCGCGTTGAAGGCGGAACGCATCAACATCCTCGCCCCCGTGCCCGGCAAGAGCACCGTGGGCGTCGAGGTGCCCAACCGCATCAAGACGAAAGTCATTATGCGTGATTTGCTCGAGAGTGATGAGTGGAAGAAAAGTAAAGCCAAACTGCCCGTGGCGTTGGGCAAGGATGTGTACGGCAAGCCAATCGTGGCCGACCTCGCCGAGATGCCCCACCTTTTGATCGCCGGTGCCACCGGCGCGGGCAAGAGCGTGTGTATGAACGGCATCGTTGCATCGTTGCTTTACAAATTTTCTCCGGATGAATTACGGCTGGTGATGATCGATCCCAAAGTGGTGGAGTTGCAAATGTACAACACCCTGCCGCACCTCGCGATGCCGGTGGTGACTGATCCCAAAAAAGTCATCCTCGCCCTGCGCTGGGTGGTTTCGGAAATGGAAAAGCGCTACAAAATTTTTGCGAAGGAAAATGTGAAGAACATCCATTCCTTCAATCAACGCCGGCGCGACAAACCGCCCGCCGTGCCGGAGCCACAGATGTCGCTTTTTGGCGGCGAGCGCGGCAGTTCCGAAGGGTTCGCCGTGGAAATCGATGAGGAAATCGTGGTGCCCCGCGATGAGGAAATCGAAATCCCCGATCGCCTCAGCTACATCGTGGTGGTCATCGACGAGCTGGCCGACCTCATGCTCACCGCGCCCGCCGAGGTGGAGAACGCCATCGCTCGCATCACCCAAATGGCCCGGGCCGCGGGCATCCACTGCATCGTGGCCACCCAGCGCCCGAGCGTGAAAGTCATCACCGGCGTCATCAAAGCCAATATCCCAAGCCGCATTGCGTTTCAGGTGGCCTCCAAAATCGACAGCCGCGTTATTCTCGACGAGATGGGCGCAGAGAAACTTTTGGGCAAGGGCGATATGCTTTATCAACCGCCCGGCGCGTCCAAACCCACCCGTGCGCAGGGGCCGCTCGTCACCGACGAAGAGGTGCAACAAATCGTTAGCTTCATCACCGGCCAGGGGAAGCCGACGTTCGAGGTAGAAATCACCCAGCAACTTTCCAAACCCGCCGCGCTGGCCGGCTCGGCCATCAGTGGCGAGGATGAAGATCTCATCCAGCAATGCATCGAGGTGATCCGCAGCGAGCAAAAAGCCAGTGTCTCCAAGCTACAACGCCGCCTGCGCCTCGGCTACACCCGCGCCGCGCGCATCATGGACGAGCTCGAGGACCGCGGCATCGTTGGCCCCGCCCAAGGCCACGAGCCCCGCGAGATCCTCATCGATCTCGACGGCGGCGGCGCCGATGGTCGAGGGCAAGGCGTGCCGGAATTGGTTTAGGGAATGACAAAATCCCCCCTTCCCATTCACACGCCCCCGGCGTAACTTGCCCGCGATGGCGATGGCATCGAATCGAACTTACAAGGTATGGGCCGCGGATGACGTGGTTTACGGCCCCATCGATTTCCCAACGCTCACCCAATGGATTCGCGAGGCGCGCGTGACCGATGCGATTTGGATTTATCTGGAAGACACCGAGCAATGGGCGCGCGCCGGTGAGTTGCCGGAGCTGGGCCTCTTTTTTGAGAAAGCGGCGGGCTTGATGAAGCCCGGCACCATCGTGCATAGCCCGCTCATCCCTGGCGTTCCCGTGGGCACGCTGGAGGGCGTGGAAATTTTCAAGGGGATGAGCGACCAACAACGCGGCCGCTTCGCGCAAAGTATGGAAGTGCAAAAGTTTGTGAAGTTCGAAACCCTCGTGAACGAAGGCGACGTGGGCGATGCGATGTTTGTGCTGCTCGAAGGCATTGTGCGCGTGCGCAAAATGGTGGGCGGCAAGGAAACCCTGCTCGCCACGCTGAAGGCGGGCGAAGTGTTTGGGGAAATTTCACTCTTCGACCGCGGCAAACGCAGCGCCGACATCGTGGCCAACAGCGACGGCGTGTTGCTCAAGATCGACGCCAAGGAATTCAAGCGCCTCGTGGATCAACAACCCGAAATCGCCACGCCCTTTCTCGCCGCCCTCGCTGCCAAAATGTCTACCCGAATGCGCGCGGACAACGAACGGCACAAGAAGGATTTGATTCTGAGGCAGTCGAGCCGTTAGCGGCCGTTGGCCGCAGTTGATGGATGAGGGTTGATTGGCTTTCCCTCAACACTCAACTAACTGACCATCCTCCAAAAACGTCACCCCCATTTCCCCTAACGCCTCGGCGGCTTGGGCTTTCAGGGCTTCGAGATTTTCGCGGTGTTGACGGGAGAGGTGGGTGAAACAGACGTGGCTGATGGGTTTGCCGGCGAGGAGGTCGAAAAGTTCAGTCGGTTCCACGTGGGCGAGTTCGCAGCAGAAAAGATCGAGCGGCTGAGCGAGCAAAGGCTCGAGGTCGGCCGCGCCGCCGATGTCGCCGCTGTGGGCGATTCGGGCATCTTCGGTTTCGAGCACAAAACTGAATGCCTCAAAGCCTTGCGGATATTTTTCCTGAAAATGTTCACGCAATGTTTCGAGGTGCGTGGTGGGGTGCGGAGTGATTTTTACTGGGCCGATTTGCAATGGCTCGTTGGCCGTGAGCGGGGCGAAGTCGAGCTCGGCGGGCATCAGTTCGCGGAAAATGAACGCGGCATCCAGCATTCGGCGCACGGGCTCGAGGCCTTCGGCGGGCATATGCACGGTTAAATCCCGCGTGCGTTTCTCGAGCCAAAACCCTTGCATCAGCATAAAAAATCCACCGACGTGATCGCAGTGCAGATGGGTTAGCAGAATGCCATCGAGATCATCGGGCGCAATGCCAGCGGCACGCAGGCGGCTGCTCACCGGCTCGCCGCAATCAACCAGTAGCGTGCGTCCGCCCAGCCGGTAAACGAATGCCGAGTGCCCGCGCGAATCGCCGGCCCAGCCATTGCCCGTACCCAGCGCGTGAAGGGTTGCCTTGCCCATGTGGCGGGAAAACCTATCGGAAGTCGCGGACATTGTAAATGTTGCGGGCACGGAATAAGACTGAACCGCCAAGGGGCAAAGACGCCATGAAAACCATTTCTGAAAAATCTGGGCGTCTTTGCCCCTTGGCGGTTCAGATAATCCAGATTTAATTCACCCAATGTTCACAATGTCATTGGGATAACTTTTTATGCACAAGCCGCTCGCGCAAGGCTAGTCTGGCTGCGTGGCAACGGTAGCCGAACAATTACGACACGCACGCGAAGCGAAAGGCTTGGCGCTTGCGGAGGTGGTGGAGGCGACCCAGCTCAAGACCGACCAAGTGCAGGCGCTGGAGGACGGCCGCTTTGAGGAGTTTGCCGCGCTGGTGTATGTGCGCGGCTTTGTGCGCAGCTACGCGAATATGCTGAAGCTGGACACGGAGGCGCTGCTCGAACAGCTGAATGTCGAGATGGGCCAAGCCTCCGGCACCCAGCCCGATGGCAGCAATGCCGCTTTGCGCGCCGGGATTCTCGACGCCATTATGCTCGCCTTTTCGCGTGTGAACTGGCGGCTCGTGCTGCCGGTTTTTGTGTTTGTGGCCCTTGCCGCTGGCGTTTTTTATGGCGTCAAATGGAAACGCGAGTTCGACAGCACCGATCATTTGAAAAATATCGGCCCCGGCTTGTACGCGCCCGATGCCACGACGGATGCGGACTTGCTTCCGCTCGATTCCGGCTCTTGATTTTATTTTCAGAATCACTAGGCTGGCTGCGCCCGTGGCCCGCTCGTCCCAACTCAAAGCTGTTGCCACCCCTACTCGCGTGGGGTTGATCTCGCTGGGGTGTGCCAAAAATCTCGTCGACGCCGAGGTGATGCTCGGCTCGCTGATGGCTGATGGCCTCGAGATCACCAACGAACCCGCCGAAGCCGACGCGCTGATCATCAACACCTGTTCCTTCATCGACACCGCGCAGGAGGAAAGCGTGGACACCATTCTCGAATCCGCCGAATACCGCGAAGCCAAACG
>JAPKDK010000116.1 GCA_028872645.1 Verrucomicrobiota bacterium | reverse complement strand
GCTGGCTGACCGAGCTGCTCCGAAGAGCCGCTCAACGCAGAAGAAATTATCACAAATCCTCCCCACGCCAAGCTGGAGTTATTATTTCGTATGCACAGGGTTTTCACCGGTTATTCGCAGGGACGAATTTACCAATAATTAGAAGGGCTAAGCTTCTTCCTCAACTGCATGATCCTGTAGATCTTCGAGATCCACAAATTCCAGAGTACTTATGTGAGTGGCTTTGATGTAAACCTGCGGTGCCATCCCATGATCCAATGCCTCTTTCCAGCGGGTGACACACAGGCACCACTTGTCGCCTTCCTCAAGACCGGGGAAATCGAACCCGGGGACTGGCGTGGACAGATCGTTACCCCTTGAGCGGGAGAATTCCAAAAATTCCTCAGTGGCCCGGATGCATACGGTATGCAACCCATGATCCCCCGGCCCCGTTGAGCACATGCCGTTCCGGTAAAAACCTGTCATTGGATCGGTGCAACAAAGCTCCAATTCACCTCCTAGTACATTGCTTGGTCCGGCCATAAGTCTATTAAAAAATTACTTAGCGGTGGCTGATGTAGATTTGCGTGCTGACGGAGCACCTACAGCGATGCTGGTTTCGAGCTTTGCGTCACCCAGTTTACACAGTAGCTCACGGCAAACCTGCCAGTTTATTTTCGCCGCCAGTTTCAGCTTCGAATCGGCGGTGACATCCTTGGGCGCAATAAAGGTTGCTAGGACCGTAACCTCTCCTTCGTAGGTCGGCTGAACTGAATCTCCAGAACTTATCAGGTGAGGCTTGGGCCATTGAATGGTTTTCATCACAGTGCCTTTAGGCAGCTTCCACTCGATCGTGGTGGGCAGATAGGATTCACCTTTCTTGGGCCCGTAGATGTGCCAGCCATCGGCGATCTGGAAATTCAGTGCCAACTGAAATTCCTGCCCGGGCGCAACGGAGGTGTGGCTGGCCAGAGTGCGTAGTGTCACCTCATCGGTGCGCGTGGCCGGCTTCACGGTCAGCACTTCTTTTGTAAGATTAACTTTGCGCTGGGGCATCTGGCGGTAAAACCAAACCCAGCCGTGGGATTTGTAACCGGCGGTACGGTAAGGCCGGAGTTTCTGGTACAACTCATTGGCCGGCCGGCGCAATTCTTCCTGTCTGGCCTTAATCCGAGCAACCTTTTCAAGGTTCCCGGCTTGAAGGTTCAAGAGGCCCAGCGCTTTTTGCGTTGCCTCATCGAGTTGGCCATTGGCAGGTAGTTTGTTGAGGCGTTGGAATTGCGACAGGGCGTTTTTCGTCTTCGGACCGAAATCACCATCCACCAAAAGATTGGGTGTGGGTTTTAGACGAGCATTGAGGGCTTGCTGAAGGCCTATGATTGGTTTGTTGACTTCCCGGAGTTGACGGGAAAGCTCGTTGATTTCATCGTAATAGGCCTTGTTCTGCAGCTCATCCAGTTCCGCTTCGAGAGCCTTCTTTTTCTTTTTCTCCTTCTTGGTCAAAGGAGGCCGAGTGTCGTAGGTACAGGAGGTGAAATCGCCCAGCAGGATGTCGCGTAATCCGTCATTATCATAATCGATGATCGTCACTTTCGCGCGACTGCCGTGCACCTTGGGGATGTCGCCCTCCTTGATTCGCTCAAAGCCGGGATCCTTCAAGAGTTGTTGGGCTGCTGAAAATTTCGGACGGTTGTCTTGGCCCACATTGCGATGCCAAACGATCCGGCCGTACTCTGAACCGACCACCAGGTCCCTCTTGCCGTCCCCGTCCCAGTCGGTGTAGGCCGCATTACTTCCGGTAACCGAACCGGCACCTTTGGCCATCGGTAGCGACTTGGATACCGAACCAAACTTTGGGGTGCTACGAGTGCCGACATTCTCAAACCATTTCGCTTTGCTAATGCGGTTGGCACAAACCAAATCCAGATCCCCATCAGCGTCCATGTCCAGAAGCTCTGTCGTGCAGCAGTAGCCTCCTTTTAGCGGGTTATTATTTTTATCCCTCAGGAGTGTTCGCTTGGCGAACTTGCCCTTGCCCAATCCGCGGAACAAATAAATGTCCTCATAAATTGAGCCGGCAATAACATCATCAACGCCGTCTGCATCGTAGTCCACAAACTGTGGACAAAACGTGCTACATCACGTGCTTGGAACTGAGGCGTTCTCGCCTCCCGCCTGAAGATACTTGAACCCGTCATACCGGGGAGAAGCGTTCGAACCCTTGTTCAGGTAAACACGCAACCGGGCATTGGCGAGGGAACTCTTCGAAGTCGTTTCCCCGCGATATGTGCCGGAGCCAAACTCGCCAACCAAGAGATCGCGTTTACCATCACCATTGAAATCATAGATGTAAGGCGCGGCGTGGCCTGTGGTGACATCGATCGGTTTATCGCCGGTCAATAGCCGGACGCCCGGGGCAAAGCGGTAGTTAGAATCTACCGGTATCTTTGATCCGCGTTGGGCATATACCGAAATTGTTGTCGCAAGGCTAACTACCGCGACACTAAAACCATTAAACCAGAACTGTCGTTTCATCATTGAACTTTCATTAAAAAGTGAACTCGGAACCAACTGGCAATATTTAGTGTCAGTTCAACAAGGTCGTCAATGCAAATGCTGCAAATACATAAAGTCAATGTTTGCCACTACTTAACTTGTTCAATCAGGCGTTGGGTCAGGGCCTTTTCAAATAAACCTTTTTTAGGTTCGCCGTTCATTAGCACAATAATGCTCGTATCGTTCTCGGGATCACAGAACATCTGGGTGACCAAACTCGGGTACCGGCAGGGTGGAAGGCAGCAACTCTTCCTCGTTGAACGCCGGGATGGCAATGGTGCTCAGTATTAGTAGTTTCTTCTATTGACGAGCCCACTTGCCCCATACCCGCAGGTATTCGGGGATCACCAGTTCGCCGTTGTTGTTGGTATCCAGTGCCTTGAAAATGGCGGCCCCTAGTTTGGGATCTTTGATCCGTTTACTGGCTATGAATTCAGCACGGGTGAGTTGGCCGTTGCGATTGCCGTCCATCGCTCCAAAAATCAGCTTTGCTTCGTCGGTGATGATGCGATTTTCAATATATTCAAAGGCACTTACAAACCCATCCTGGTTATGGTCCGCCGCCCGAAAGATTCCTTGCCGGGCCTGCTGGTTCATGTGTACCCCATTCACGATGTATTCTTCCTTGGAATGGAGCCCGTCTCCATTGGCATCCAATCGGGAAAACACCCCGCGGTAGCTTTGCCATTGACGGTTGTTAAGAGCGAGGACGCCCTGAAACTTAAAAGCGATTAAAACCTCCCGTGGCGTTTTGCCGCCAATCAGGATCTTTTGCTTCACGTCCTTGGGCTGAGCCAAGGCGATCAGGGGTAACAGGCAACCAGCCAAGAAGGCCGTACGCAGGATGGTTAGGTTTTGGGAAAGATAAGTCATCGCAGTGTTTCTCCATTCTGCTCACAGCAAGGCCCTTCAATCAAGTTTTGGTTATGTCTCAGGCAATGATCGCATAAAAAACTGTTCCTGTTTCGCTGGTCCGGTATCTTTGGCCCATGCGAATTTTTCTATTCATCGCGGCTGCGTTCATTCTGTTGTTCCCGGTCCAAGCACAGAAGGCTAAGCCCAAGGGGGTCTACGAAACGGCCACCAACATCCTCTACCGCGAAGGTAAACTCACCGATTATATGCGCGAGCGGTGTCGGCTGGATGTGTATTATCCGAAGCACATAAAAATTTTTTCAACCGTGGTTTGGTTTCACGGCGGCGGATTGAAGGCCGGCAATCGTCAGGTGCCCAAGGAGTTGCGCGAAAAAGGTATCGCGGTGGTGGCGGTAAATTATCGACTGCACCCGAAGGTAAAATCGCCCGCGTATATTGAAGACGCCGCCGCCGCCGTGGCGTGGACGTTTCGCAACATTGAAAAATACGGCGGCTCCGCCAAGCGCATTTACGTGAGCGGCCATTCGGCGGGCGGTTACCTCACCAGTATGGTGGGCCTCGACAAACGCTGGCTCGCCGCGCACCAGATTGATGCCAACGACATTGCCGGGCTCGTCCCCTTCAGTGGCCATACCATCACGCATTTCACCGTGCGCAAGGAGCGTGGGATTGATGGTAAACAACCTATCATCGATAGCATGGCACCGCTCTTTCATGTGCGCAAGGATGCCCCGCCGTTGTTACTCATTACGGGTGACCGCGAGCTGGAGATGCTCGGGCGCTACGAGGAAAACGCCTATCTTTGGCGCATGATGCAGGTGGTGAAACATCCGGACACAAAAATAATGGAACTCGACGGCCATAACCACGGCCAAATAGCCGACCCCGCGCACGCGTTGCTTTTGCGTTTCATCAAGCGAGTTGGGAAATCCATCAATGAACCCAAACCGGAATAAGTCTGAATTCCGGTAAGCATCTCTACTTCAAATGAGCGGGATGCTACGAATTCTTGATAATCGGCAGCCGATGAATCGGCGCGAACTGCTCCGGGTGGGCGGGCTGAGCTTGGGCGGGTTGTCGTTGGCATCGTTGCTCAGCGCTAAAGCGGTTGGGGGAAAGCCGAATCCGCTCACGGGCAAGTCCGTTATTTTTCTTTTTCAACAGGGTGGCCCGAGCCAACTGGAGACCTTTGATCCCAAACCCGATGCGTCCAGTGGCATTCGCACGGTGGGGGGCACGATTCGCACCTCGGTGCCGGGCGTGCACTTTGGAGCGACGATGCAGCAACTGGCCAAGCTCGCGCACAAGTTGAATGTGGTTCGCTCGTTTACCACCAAGAATGCCGGGCACAATATCCAGCCCATCGTCAGCGCCGCCTCCAAGCAGGCAAACATCGGCGCACACTTTGCACGAGTGGCAGGGGCGACGCGACTGCGCACGGGTATGCCCACCACCGCAGTGCTCTTTCCGCGCAGTGTGGATGCTAATGTGCCCGGACCTTCAGCACGCGGTAATCTCTCCGCCACCGGCCCGTTTGGACAGGGCTTTGCGCCGTTCATTCCCGGCAAGGGCGGCCAGTTGCAGGAGGACATGAAACTCAGCTTGCCGCGTGAACGATTTTTAAATGACCGAAAATCGCTGCTTGCGGAACTGGACCGGCTCAATCGCGAGGCCGATGCCAATGGCCAAATCACCGCACTGGATGACATTCAGCAACAGGCTTACGAGGTGCTACTTGGCGGCGGAGTGTCCAAGGCGCTCGATCTTTCGCGCGAGGATGCCCGGACACTCGCAATGTACGACACCACAAAATATTCCGGCGGCACGCGCTGGGACAAAGTGCGCCGCGGCAAGGCCGGTTTATATAATGCGCAGGCCGACACCATCGGCAAGCTGCTCCTTCAGGCGCGCCGGTTGTGTGAGGCGGGCTGTGGGTTCGTTACCATCCATGCCAGCTATGCCGGTGTGTGGGACATGCATGCGGACGGCAACAACCTTGGCATGCGCGAAGGCATGGAAGCGGTGGGCCGCAGTTTCGATCACGCCGTGGCGGCATTCATTCGTGACTGCGAAGCGCGCGGGTTATCCGATAAAATTCTCCTCGTCTGCTGTGGCGAAATGGGCCGCACCCCGCGCCTCAACAAACGTGGCGGTCGCGACCATTGGGCACGGCTAGCTCCATTGCTCCTTTATGGCGGGGGCATGGGCGGGGGCAAGGTGATCGGCCAATCCGACAAGCAAGGCGGCGAGCCCAACAGCGCGCCGCACAACCCCGGCCATTTGATCAGCACTATCCTCCGCACCGTGATGGATCCCGGGCAAGTCCGCCTCATCCCCGGCTTGCCGCAGGAAGTTAACCAACTCCTCAGTCACGCGCCCATTGACGGACTCGGAGTGAGTTGATCGTTAATTTTCATCCAGCATTAACTCGGACGCATCGCGCACTTTCACTCGGTCGCCTTTTGCGGCGATACGTTCCTGCACGCGCGAGGTGGTGTCGATATTATTAAAATGGTTGAAATTCGCTTTGAGGTATTGCGGGTGATTGGCGTTGCAGTGATAGCCTACACGGTTGTTTTCCCAAACCAGTTTCCAGTTGGCGGCAACGTCGTAATCGACAATCTTCGCCCCCTTCGTCTCGCCCATCCGTTGCGGCGTGAGAACGGGCACCATCATCACGCGCGCGGTCGTGAAATCCGGTGATGTCTCCGCGAGGCACACAAAGAACATCCCCTCCAAATGCGTGGACAGCAGTGAATGCTCGTCGTGATTTATTTCGTGCATCCCGCGGCACAAGGCGAGCGTGCCATCACGTTCGTACGTTCACTGATGATACGGACATACTAACTCCGCGTCTTTCCGCAATCCTCGCGGCTGGTCAGCGTGCCGCGATGTCGGCAAACATTATGTAGCGCGCGAATTGTTCCGTCATCGCCACGAATAATTATCAGGGGATCTCCCCCAATGGTGACCGTAAAAAATTTGCCGGTGACCTTTATTTAAAACGAGTGTCCCACGAAGACTCATTGCCGTTGAAAAAATCCGTTCCAGATCCTCCGAGTGTACCTCCGCATCCGTGTAAAACTCTTGCGGCATTGAATGCTCCTCACGCTGTAAGGCAATCAAGCCATTGAGCGACAAGGTTCCGTTTAATTGGGTCATGCCGTTTTTTCGGTCGCGGGCAGGGCATTCCATCTGGGCAACAGCAGCACCGCCGCGATGATCAGCGACACGCCCAAACCGGGGAAGATATAGAACCAAATGTCCGAGCCCTCGCTCAGCATTCCGCTGAGGATGCCCGGCAGGGAGACTCCCACGATGGCGCCGATGGAGCCGAAGCCGTTAATCATGCCGGCCGCCGTGCCCGCGCCCTTGCGGGTGCCGAAATCCAGTGCGGCCGTGCCGGACACCAACGAATCGGGCATATATAAAAAGAAGCCGATAAAGAAAAAGGCCGAGCCAAGCGCCAACTTAGTTTCTGGCACGGCATTGAACCCCAGCAACACCACCGCGACCACTACGAGGCCAACGACCGCCACCGGCATCCGCCGCGCGCCAAACACCTTATCCGACAAATAGCCGCCCAGCAAAACGCCCAACGGCCCGGCCAGTTCGAACAGGCCGCCGATGATGCCCGATTCCGCCGTGCCGGTGCCGAGCTTTTCATTCACGTACAGCGGCGACCAAAACAGGATGAGATAACGCGTCGGCTTAAGCAGCAGGTACACTACCGATAATAATTGCACCATGCGGTTGCTCATCACCTGCCAGATGAGCGGCCAAGTGCCTTCTTCGGCCTCTTCTTTTTGGGTGTCGCCGGTGAGCACCGCGCGGGCCTCGCCCTTGTATTCCTCAATGGCTGGCAGCCCGACATCCTGCGGCCGGTTGCGCTGCAGCCAAACAAATAAACCCCAAATACATAACAACACCGCTGCCGGTACCCAGAACGCATAGCGCCAGCCGAGCATGCCCCAGAGCGTTTGGACGGCCTGTTGGTTGACTTTCTTTAATCGTTCCTCCAGCGGCTGGGGCGAATCGCTGGTGGCATCCCGGTTCTTTTTCTTTTCAATTTGTTTTTGCAGGTCTTCAGCCCGTCGTTTCAAGGCGGCGTCCTTCGACTGTAGCGCGGCTTTCAAAGACTCATCAAAACGCGGCTCATTCAGCGCATGCAACCCCCGCAGCGCGGCGGCTCGGGCATGGACATTTTGTTGCGCGTCCTGAAACAATCCGGCCAACGCGTCCGCCGCTGCGGCTGGGGACAGCGTCGTTGCATGGGTGATGAGTAACTGACCGTGAATGACCTCAGCGGTTGCCACATCGTGCCCTTGGCTGGTGGCGACTTTTATTACCTCAGCTAGAACCGGCGGTTGCCCGGGCTGATATGCCGCCAGCCGATTTTGCCCCCCCCACTCGATGGCGAAACCGGCCAACGCCGAGGCGATGACGCCGCCCAGCGCGTAGTTCGTGCACCAAAAACCCATCATCCGACCGCGTTCTTTTTGCGCGAAAAAGTTGCCGATGTTTTTTGTCAACGGCGCCCAACCGGTCGATTGGCAAACACCTTGGAAACAAAACAGAATACCCAGCATAATCACAAGCGACGACGCACCCATGAAAATCGCCGTCAGCACCGAGGCCATCATGCCGTACAGGATGACGCGCCGCGTGCCAAAGCGGTCACCGCACATGCCCCAGGCAAACTGCCCCGCCGCATAGGCCGCCGCGTAACCGAAATCCATCCACGACATATCGCCCACGCTCAGCCCCAGCACCTCCGGCCTGGCGAGGTCCACCTTGGCCACCGCGAAGGATTTGCGGGTGAGATAAAAACCGGCGTAGGAAAGCCAAGTGATGATGAAAATCCGCCAGCGCCAATGTTTGTATAGCACGTCTTGCTTGTTGGGAGAGGGGGCGAGGATTCTGGAGTTTATGCAGACTTGGCCTCGGGGGACAGGTTTATTTTGGTGGCCACAGCGTGGATGGCGGACAGCAACGACTCGGTGTCCGCGGGAAACAGATGGCCGATGTGTCCAATGCGGTAGCAATCGGCCTTGGTCACTTTGCCGGGATAAATGACGAAGCCCTTCTCGTTGAGGCGATTGTAAAATTCATCGAAATCAAAATCATCAGTGGGATACAGAAACGAAGTGATGATGTGGCCGCGATCATCACCCGCACGGGTTCACCGTCATGATGGCCGGCGGCGGCGTGCAGCGCGGTCTCGCTTACGGCGCCACCGATCCGCTCGGCTTTCACGCCACGCAGAAACGCCACTACGTCACCG
>JAPKDK010000418.1 GCA_028872645.1 Verrucomicrobiota bacterium | reverse complement strand
GGCTTTTTCATTGCCGCGCGCGCCCACCACGGTGAAGACTGCGCCGCGTGCGATTTTTGATGCTCAACTGGCGCGACCCGCGCAATCCACTCGCCGGCGGCGCCGAGCGTGTCACCCACGCCTATCTGCGTGGCCTCGTGCAGCGTGGCCACGAGGTCACGTGGTTTGCCAATGAATTTCCCGGAGGCGATCCGACGGAGGTCATTGATGGCATCGACGTCATTCGCGGCGGCGGAAAATTCACCGCGTGGATGGCTGCACGCAAATGGCACGCCACGCAAAAGCCCTTCGATCTCGTCATCGATCAGCATCACGGCATCCCATGGTACGCGCCCATTTGGTGCACGGACAAATGCGTTGCGTACATTCACGAAGTGCTCGGCCCGATTTGGAAAGCGTTTTATCCGTGGCCACTCAACCGCATCGGCAGTTGGCAGGAACGCCTCACGCTGCGCCAGTATCGCGACGTGCCTTTCTGGACCGCCAGTAGCCACACACGCGAACTTTTGCAGGAACAAGGCATCGATTCCGTGACGCAAATCCCTTACGGCGTGGACACTCGCGCGCTCGAGACGCTGCCGGAAAAGGAACTCGACGAGCCGCTACAGCTCATCACCGTTTCCCGCCTCGCGCCCAACAAACAAGTGGACCATGCCATCGCCGCGCTGTGGAGCTTGCTCGGTGAACATCAAGTGGAAGCAAAACTAAAAATCGTCGGGCAAGGCCAGGAAGAACCTGCGCTACGCAAAATGGCGGCTGAATTAAAGGTGGAAGAACACGTGGAGTTTTGCGGCCCACTGCCCGAGCCCGAAAAAGACGCTGCTCTGCGTGACGCTCATTTTCTGCTGCACACCTCCCTGCGCGAAGGCTGGGGGCTCAACGTCATCGAAGCCAACGCCCTCGGCACGCCCGCTATCGTGTACCCCACGCCCGGTTTGGTGGAATCCACCCTGCACCGCCAAACTGGACTCGTGGCCGACGAGGAATCCCCCGTTGCGCTGGCCGCGATGATCGCCGGCGTGCAAAGCCACAACGGCGCGTACCAGGATTGGCGCATCGCCGCCCGCGACCGCGCCGCCACCTTTCACTGGGATCAAGTGCTCCCCGCCGCCTGCGACCAACTCGAAGCCTGGGCAAAGGGGGACGAATTGGACTGGGAGGATGAGGAGGAGGAATCCGACATCGATGAAGTTGACGACGAATGAGCGCCCATCTTTATAGCGGGTTCACGGGCAAAGTGCGATGGTTCGCCAAGCGCTTTGGCTGGAGTGAAATCTTCCTGCTGCCCCTGCGCAAACTCGCCTCGCCCTTTGTGCGCTCCTTCCTCCGCCGGCGGGATTTCGAATACCGCGGCGAAAAGCTTCAGTGCGTTTACGAAAACTACAACGTCACGTGGAGCAACGAGCGCTGCGCTGAGATTCCAATCGCTCGCTGGCACCTCGCCCAAACCGACGGCCCTGTGCTTGAAGTCGGCAACGTGCTCGGCCATTACGGCCCGCACTCGCACACCGTCATCGACAAATTCGAAACTGCCCCGAACGTCATCAACGAAGACATCACCGAATGGAAAACCGACCAACGCTTCGCACTTATCATTTCCATTTCCACTTTCGAGCACATCGGATTCGATGATGCCGGCGGCGATTCAAAAGAAAA
>JAPKDK010000115.1 GCA_028872645.1 Verrucomicrobiota bacterium | reverse complement strand
TCCATATCTCTTGCGTCATCAATTTCCCCCAATGCTACGTGTATTGCGTCATCCCAATTCGTTAAATTTTGAAGAGCACCCACACTCGTAGCACATAACGCACCAGCAATGCCCCCCTCATGTTCTTCCGATAGTTTTTTGAGCTCTTCCCTAAATTCATGTGATCCGCAGGTCGTGCAATTAGGCCTTACACACCATTGGTTTTGTTCTGCTAGATTGATGATTTCGGCAAAAGTTCTCATTTCACCCAATCAGGGGTTCCAAGCCATTCAAATCAGTCCTCAATTATCCGACCTTGATTTATTTTTTCCAAAGCTGAAGAGGATTTCTTAGGTTTATAGGGGTGCCACTCAGGCGCACCGAACCAATCGTACATCACGGCCCGAAACTTCTCAATTTTCTCCGGCGGCTCTTTTTGCCATCCCATGTCGCCTGTTTCACTGATCCAGGTATCGAGTGCGGCCCGCATTTCGGTGAGGGCTTTAAGGTGTTCAGGGCGGGTTGAGTCAATCAGGTTTTTCAGTTCATTGGGATCGGCCTCGGTATCAAACAAGTATTCACGCCTGAAGTCGGTGAAGAGGGGCATGAGGTGTGGGTCGAGTTTTCCTTTTTTATAAAGATCGCGCATCACTTGCTGAACAGGGAAGCACTTCTCCTTATAAAAATTCACGTAGGTGCCAAAGTTAAGCTCGGGTTGGAAATTGCGAATGTAGTGGTAGCGCTTGCCGCGAACTGATCGCAGGCGAAAGGGAACGTCGTCCACCCGGTCGCGGGCACTGAAGGCATACCTTCTTTGTGGATCCCGATTTTTGCCGAGGAACACGCGGCTTTGCATGCCCAAGGGACGGGGCACGCCGGCCAGAGACAGCGTAGTGGCAGTTAAATCGAGCAGGCTGATCACCTCTTCATTGACTGTGCCGGGTTTGAAACCTTCGGGCATAGGAAAGTTCTTGGGCCATTTGATGATCATAGGAACGTGCAGGCCGGTGTCATAAACCCAGTGGATGCTGCGATGGTCGACGCGACCGTTGTCGCCAAAAACAATGATGATCGTGTCGTCGAGGAGCTTTTCCTTTTCGAGCTCCTTTAAAACGACACCGACGCGTCGGTCCATATTCGAAACCGAGTTCAGGTACCGGGCCCATTCCTCATTGGAGGTTTTGTGCTTGGGAAAATAGGCCGGAGGCACCACCGAATCGGGTTTGGCATACTGAACGTGTTCATCCTCGCCCCACCATTTGATGCGCTCAGGCCGATTGGTTCTAAAATCGTAAATGTCATACTCGGCCTCCGGGGTATTCACCTGCAGAAAGAAGGGTTTACCCTTTTTGATTTCATCCCAGTTGGTGCTCTCGAAGATTTTGCCTTCATTCACAAAATTGAGATCTAGCTTGCCTGAACCCACCACCTGCTTCCCCATTTTTTTTATGGAGCCGGTTAAATAACCCGCATCCTTGAGCCGATGTGTGAGGGGCCTTATGCCCTCGGGCAATTTGAATCCATCATCCCGGTGATCAGGGAAGTGATGCAGGTTAACTGAAGTCTGGTACATGCCAGTCATGAAGGCAGAACGGCTGGGGGCACAAACTGGTGCAGTAGCAAAAACCCGGGTGTAGCGAACACCTTGCACGGCCAATTGATCGAGGTGAGGGGTGTGAACCCCCTGCCTGCCAAAACACCCAAAGTCCAGGTTACAGTTATCGGTGATCAACCATAGGATGTTGGGCTTATTCTTGGCTGAAGCAAAAAGAGTAAAAAGAAATGTAAACAGGATGGGAACCAGACGTTTCATAGGTGAGCAAAGTCTAGTCTTGGGATGAATTTGGAGCAAGGTGGAACTTGCCCTTCCCTACCCCAGCAAATCCCGCACATTCTCCGGCGGTCGGCCGATGACAGCGCGGTTGCCTTTGATGATGATGGGGCGCTCGAGGAGGATGGGATACGCGACAATCGCCGACAGGATTTCGGCTTCGGATGATTCAGGCGAAAGACCGCACGCGGCGTATGCTTCTTCTTTGGTGCGCAGTATTGCATGCGCGGCGAGACCGAGCTTGGCGAGCACATCACGCAGAGCGGCATTGTCGGGTGGCGTCTTGAGGTATTCGGTGATTTCCGGTTCCACGTCGTTTTCGCGAAGCAGCGCGAGGGCTTGGCGGCTCTTGGAGCAGCGGGGGTTGTGGAAAATTTTCGTCACTGGCCGGCTTCCTGCGAGGGGAGGTATTCGCGGTAAGTAAACAACGCGGCCCCGGCGGCAAGAAAAAATAACGTTGCGCCGATGAGCGCCAATCCAGCGGTGAGAGGATCGGCCGCGGCCCATTTGGATTCGCCCTCCACCATAACGCTCATCACCATATTGTTTTGCGCGAGCAATGTATGGACGTGCCGCAGGATGGAGAGCTGATTGATATTACTCGATTCCACCATCCCGAGGCCCATCTCCACCACGAGCCAATAGAGAATGCCGATGACCACAAAGCGTTGGTGAACCAAACCGAGCAACCCCGCCAGCGCGCTCCACGCGAAGATGGCGAGTATTTGCGTGAGCAACATCATCGGCAGCAACGCGCCCAAGCCCTCCACTTGTTTCACCGCGCCCAGCGCAAAGAGCGTGAGTGTGCCCACGAAGAACACCAACTGCAGCCAGCCCACGTGGCAAACGTACTGCAGCAAATACAGCGTGTGCCGGTGCAGCGGTCGGGTGCACAGAAAGCTGAGTGTGTTGGCCTGCACCTCCGAGCGCATCATTGAGCCGCACACGTTGAGGCAGGTGAGCGGGAGAAAAAAATGCAGATAAATTCCGACCACCCATTCGAGCCAATCCTTTTTGTGCCCGATATCGATGGTGAGCAGCATTAGAAAACCCAGCGCACCGGCACCGAGCGCGAGCCGGATGAAGGTGCGGGCGGTGCAGCGTTGCGCCCACACGAGCGCCCACATACCGCGCAGCGCGCCGCCGGTATTGGATGTGGGAAGCATTGATGGGTCCTGGCTCATTCGGTCATCTTTTCAAAAATATCCTGCAGCGACCGGTCGCGGCTGCGCAGTTCGTGCAGGGCAATGTCATTGTCGGTTAGCAAATCGACGAGCGAATCGCTGAAGCGCTGCGGATCTTTCACGCGCAGGTCCAACCCGCCTTCGTCATCGCCGCTGGTGTCGGTGCAATCGAAGCCCAGCAACAAATCGGCCTCGAATAGCACGCGGGTGAAGCGCGCGGGATCACTGCAGCGGATGTGGAGGTTGGCCTCGGTGCCTTGCAAGCGGCGTTGGAGCGCGAGTTGGCTGCCGCTGGCGATCACGCGGCCCCAGTTGAGAATTAAAATCTCCGGGCACAAGGCCTCCAGCTCATGCAAAATATGGCTACTGATGAGCACCGCGGTGCCTTCGGCGGCGAGTTGTTTGAGAATGCGCTGCACCTCCTGCCGCCCCATCGGGTCAAGCCCGTTCATCGGCTCATCCAAAACGAGCAGACGCGGATGATGCAGCAGCGCTTGCGCGAGCTTCACGCGTTGGCGCATGCCTTTGGAAAATTGGCCGAGCGGTTTTTCCCAATGCACGCGCTCGAGCTTCACGCGATCGAGAATAGCGTCCACGTGATCCGGCGCGGCGGAAGGCGCGATACCCGAGAGCATCGCCAAGCCGCGCAGCCACGTGCGCGCCCGCAGGCGATCGGGCAACGCATCGTCCTCCGGGCAAAATCCAATCTCGCGCAGCACGGCGGGATTATTCCATGGTTGCATGCCAAACACCGTCAACTCGCCGTCACTGGGCCGCAACTGGCCGGTGATGATTTTGATGAGCGTGCTCTTGCCCGCGCCATTGGGACCGACCAATCCAGTGAGCCCGGTGCCGATGTCGAAGCTGATGTTGTTCAGCCCCATCACAATGCCGTACCAACGACTCAGCTCGGCAGCTTGGATGACGGGGGCGATGCTCATTCGGGTTTCACCTTTTTATACAGTGTCAACAATGCCGCCCCGCCCAACAGGCTTAGGCAGGTAATAGCCACTGCTACATCGTGCCGCGGCGTTGACACATTTTTTTTGATGCCAAGGCGTTCTTTAAATCTATCAAATATATGGCCATCCGTGAAACTCGGGTACTCTGTGCCCAATTCTATAAAGTCACCACTAATATTAAAAACCCAACCCTGGAGCAGCTCAAGGTTGAACCAAAAGCTCAGGTACTGTAGCCAATAATTTTCTGAACCCTCGCCGATTCTTGAGAGCACCACTCCGAGTAATAGTACCCCCACCCAAATCGACGTGGCCGTGCGCGGGCTGGAGGTCATCGACGAGACTCCAAGCGCCATCAATCCTAGAAAAATCATACCCGACATCACAAACATCGAGGAATGCAATAGTGCCGGTGCGGTGTGCCAAAAAAAAGAAATCTTGGGTGCCATCAGGTTTCCCATCAGCCATGTGGCTAGCATTGGTCCCAGCCAGGTGATAGTGAGCAGCAACATCACCCCGCCAAATTTACCGAGGCAATAATCCAGCCGACTCACGGCCTTGGAGGAGTAAATAGTGATGGCCCGGCTGGACAAATCACTAGTAATGAGCCGCGGGATCGCCATACCCAGTGCCACCAGTGAAAGCGTGAGCGTAGACACGATATAACCAGTGAAGATATAGAAAAATAAGTTATACGTCATCCCAATGGCGATACGCGGATTTTCCTCCGCCCAACCCTGAAACATCGGCCCAATGCTTTTGAAGAACCCAAGATTTTCCGTGATGAACGCATACACCGCGCTGCTTGGATCCATCAACTGTCCAAACCCGAACAGAAAAATGCCCTGCAGAAATGCATAAATCCAACACGACCACACCACCCACTTCATCCCCTTCAGCTTGAGGCACGCCGTGAGCGTGGCCTGGGCGATCACCCAACGGCGATAGCCAATGCCGCGCGTATCGCCGTCACGATGCGTGTAGCTGGAATCAATCTGGGCCATGGTTTGAGAGAGCTTGGAGGAAAACCTCCTCCAAAGCGTTGGGGCTGGGCAGGGCCTCGATGGGGCGCACGCCTTCGTCGTGCAAAAATTTCAGGACCGGCGTAAGACTTTCGCGGCCGTGCTTCACGGTGATGTGGCCGTTGGATTCCAGTTCGCAGGTGCATTCATTCGCGCGCAAAATTTCCAGCACGCGCTGGTGTTCGCCTTCCACCACCAACTCGGCAAAGCCCGCGCGGCGCGCCTTGAGATTTTTCAAGGTGTCCTGCACCAGCACTTCGCCGCGGGCGATGATGATGATCTCGCCGCAGATGCGGTCCACGTCCTGCAACAAATGCGAGGAGAGTACTACAGAAATATTGTGTTTTTTCCACAAGCTCTCCACGAGCTGCAAAATTTGCTCGCGCCCTTTTGGGTCGAGACCGTTGGTGGGTTCATCGAGAAACACCAGCTCCGGATCGTGTACGATGGCTTGGGCGAGTTTCACGCGCTGTTTCATTCCCGTGGAATATGTGTCCACCGCGCGATAGCGCTCCTGCCCCATGCCCACGAAATCGAGCATCTCGTGCGCCCGCTGCCGCGCCTCCTGAAACGGCAACCCATTGAGCTGCGCGCAGTACGTCACATACTCGCAGCCGAGCATCCCGGAGATAAGACAATCCTGCTCCGGCGCATAACCCACGCGCGTGCGAATCTCGCGGCCCTCGCTGCCCACATCGCGCCCAAGCAACCGCGCGCCGCCCATCGAAATGGGATGCAATTGCAGGAGGCACTTCATCAAGGTGGATTTCCCCGCGCCATTGGGCCCGAGCAACCCAATCGTGCCCGGCGACACACTGAGCGAAACATTATTAAGCCCCGCAAAGTCACCAAAGAGCTTGGTCACCCCACTACACTCAATAATCGCGCCGGACATGCGCGCGGAAGTTACTGGAAACGAATGTGCGGGCCAAGCCAAAGGTAGGGAGGTTTCTCCGAAACCGCCGCGGCGCGCTCGGAGAGCGTGCCCTCCCTGCGGCTACGCGTAGTTGGAAACGTAAGCGAGTTTTTCGGCAACGGCCTTGGCGGCATCCAAGTTTTCCAATAGACCGGTGCGGGCATTCCAGGAGCCGTCGAGGAATTGGCTTTGGGCACCGGGTTGGATTTGCAGCGCGATGGTGCCGCACGGGCCGGTGGCGGTGGCGGCGGCGATATTGAGGGTGAGATCGCCTTCGGAGTTGGACTCGATGGCGTCCTGCAGCTTGGCGCAGGTTTCGTGGTCGGCGGTGAAGCACGGGATGGCGAGCGAGACACAGTTGCCATAAAAAATTTCCGAATAGCTCTCGGCGATGATGGCGCGGATGCCCCAACGCTGGAGCGATTGCGGAGCGTGCTCGCGGCTGGAACCGCAGCCGAAATTTTGGTTGGCGACGAGCACGGCGGCGTTTGCAAAACGGGCATCGGCGAAAGGATGCGTCTCGCCCTTGACGGCGAGGCCCTTGATATCATCGGCAAACGCGTGCTTGCCAATGCCGTCGAAGGTGACGCATTTCAAAAACCGCGCTGGGACGATGCGGTCCGTGTCGATGTCGTTGCCGCGCAATGGAATGCCGGGGCCGGTGATTTCGGTTACTATTTTGCCTGCCATTTTAATTCTCCAAATGTTTCCGCACGTCGGTGACTTTTCCTTCGACAGCAGCGACGGCAGCCATCGCGGGGCTCATCAATAATGTCCGTCCGGTGGGCGAACCTTGGCGGCCTTTGAAATTTCGGTTAGAGGTGCTGGCGCTGATTTCGTTACCCTGCAGTTGGTCCGGATTCATCGCAAGGCACATACTGCAGCCGGCTTCGCGCCATTGGAATCCGGCTTCATCGAAAACCTTATTGAGCCCCTCGGCGATGGCTTGGCGGGCGACTTCCTGCGAGCCGGGCACGACGAGTGCGCGTACACCTTCGGCGACTTTTTTGCCTTTCACAAATTTTGCCGCCTCACGTAAATCGGACATCCGGCCGTTGGTGCAGGAGCCGATGAAGACAACATCCACCGGCGTGCCGACGATAGGTTGGCCTTCTTCGAAGCTCATGTATTCGTAAGCCTCGCGCACGACGATTTGGTCAGCCTCGGCGAAGGAATCGACGGCGGGCAGATTTTGCCCCACGCCCACCGATTGCGCAGGCGTAATGCCCCACGTGACGAACGGCTCGATATCTTCGCCTTTGATTTCAATGACGTCGTCGTAATCCGCATCGGCATCGGAGGCGAGGTTTTGCCAATCGGCCACGGCACGTTCCCACGCTTCGCCTTCGGGGCAGTAGTCGCGGCCTTTGAGATAATCGAATGTGGTTTGGTCCGGGTTCACATAACCACAGCGCGCGCCACCTTCGATGGACATATTGCAAACGGTCATCCGCTCTTCCATCGTCATGCGGTCAATGACCTCGCCGCCGAACTCGTACGCGAAGCCCACGCCGCCGTTGACGCCGAGGCGGTTGATGTACGCGAGTGCGACGTCCTTCGCGTACACGCCGGGCTGCAGCGCGCCGGAAAAATTAATCCGCCGCACCTTGAGCTTGGCCATCGCAAGCGTTTGCGTGGCCAGCACATCGGCCACTTGACTGGTACCAATGCCAAAGGCAAGCGTGCCGAACGCGCCGTGGGTGGAGGTGTGGGAGTCGCCGCACGCGATCGTCATGCCCGGCTGCGTGAGCCCACGCTCAGGGCCGATGACGTGGACAATGCCTTGATCGTTTTTATCCGGCGAAAAAAAGCTGATGCCAAAGTCAGCGGTGTTTTGCTCAATGTGCTGCAGCATCTCCTCGGCGAGCGGATCCTGCAGCGGCCGTTGGCGGCCCGCGCCGGTGGTGGGGATGATGTGATCCACGGTGGCGAAGGTGCGGTCGGGAAAAGGCACACTGAGGTTTTGCTCGCGCACCATCGCAAACGCCTGCGGCGAGGTGACCTCGTGAATGAGATGCAGCCCAATGAAAAGCTGAAACTGCCCCGAAGCCAATTGCGTAACGCAATGCCGGTCGAAAACTTTGTGATATAAACTCTGTCCCATACGGTTGAGCGGGGAAGCTTAGCAGAGAAATGGGCGCGGTTCAAGATTCGGTGGTTTCCACTACTCTCTACCCCCATTCCTTTCTTTCTCTTTCGTTTTGACACACCCCTCGCCGAACGGCATCGTTCCGGCCCTTTATTTGATGACGGAATTATTAGGCAACTTATTGGTGGCACAAAGCGGCGGGCCCACGGCGGTGATCAACTCCAGCGTGGCCGGTGTGATTTGCGAAGCGGGCAAGCACGAGTGCATTGAGGAAATTTACGGCGGCCTCAATGGCGTGTACGGCATCTTGCGCGAAGAGCTGGTCGATATTGGTGAGGAAAACACCAGCGACATCCAGCGCCTCAAGCACACACCCGCCGCCGCGCTGGGCACGTGTCGTTACAAAATCGATTTCAAGACCGATCCGAAGCAAGCCGAGGCCGATATGAAACGGCTGTTCGAAGTCATCAAGGCGCACAACATCCGCTACTTTTTTTATGCCGGCGGCAATGACAGCCAAGACACCACCAACAAAGTGCACCTCGAGGCTCAGAACCGCGGCTATGAACTGCGCGCCATCGGCGTGCCCAAGACGATCGATAACGACTTGCCGCACACCGATCACACCCCCGGCTACGGCAGTGTCATCAAGTACAACGCCACTACCGTGATGGAAGTGGGCGCCGACGTCCGCAGCATGGCCACCGACGATGGCTCCTGCTGCATCATTGAAGTGATGGGGCGCGCCGCCGGGTGGATTGCCGCCGGCACGGTGCTTGCCAAGCGCGAACCCGAAGATCCGCCGCATATTATTTTGTTGCCGGAAATTGCCTTTGAA
>JAPKDK010000114.1 GCA_028872645.1 Verrucomicrobiota bacterium | reverse complement strand
AGTTTGAGGGCGATGCCGCTGTCTTTGGCGGCGTGGGCGGCGCTGAAGTAGCATTCGTGGTCTTTGATGACCATATCTTCGCCGTCAGTTTCCAGCACGCGGCTGTTGGCCCCGGTTTGGCTGAAAATTTCGCGGACGATGCTGAGATCCAATCCGAGAGAATCGGCGAGGCCGAGGCCTTCGGCGAGGCCGGCGGTGTTGATGTTCATCACCATATTCAGCAGCGCCTTGAGCTTGGCGGCGCTGCCGGCGGGGCCGATGTATTTGTTGGTGATGGAAAGTGCGTCAAGCACAGGCTCGGCGCGAGCGAAGGCTTCCTCGGCACCGGCGCACATTAAATAGAGAGTGCCGTTGCGGGCTTGGGTGATGGAGCTGGCCATGCAGGCTTCGAGGGTTTGGGCTTCGTGTTTGGCGGCCCATTCCTCGACCTTGATGTGGGTGGCAGGGCTGATGGTGGCGCAGTTAATAAAGAGGCGACCTTTGGAGCGGGCGAGCAGTGAGCCGCTGCCGTTGAAGATGCTTTTCATTGCCTTGTCGTCAGTGACGACGGTGATGATGATGTCGGAGTACTTAGTGACTTCCGGCAGTTTAGCGCAATGGCGTGCGCCGATTTCTTCCGCCAACGATTGTGCGGCGGGGGTGTTGACGTCAAAGACGGCGGTGACGTTGAAGTTTTGTTCCTTGAGGCGTCGGGCCATATTGGCGCCCATGCGCCCTACGCCGACGAATCCAATTTTTTCTGACATAGATTGAGGAGGGTTGGTTGGGTTGTTAGGTTTCCGCGCAAGTTGGGCCCGCGCAAATAACTGGTACGCACGAAACTCTAAAGGGTCGCCGCCACGGTGGCAACGGATTTTTACGCCAAATTTATGGGCAAAACGAGCGTGGGGCAGGGGGCGGATTGCTCGGTGAGATGCACCTGCACGTGGCTGGCACCGAGCGCGGCAAGTTTGGCGGTGATTTCGGTCCGGACAATTTCTGGTGTATTGCAGTCGCTGCTGAGGTGAACGCAATACAGATGCCGGAGGTTGGGATGCAAAATTTGCTCCAGAAAATCGGCGGCGCCTTCGTTGGAAAGATGGCCGTGCTTGCTGGTGATGCGTTGCTTGAGATAAGGCGGCCGAAGCGGATCGTTGCGTAGGAGGTCGAGGTCGTGATTGGTTTCGAGCAGGAGGATTTCGCATTCGCGCACGCGATCGGCAATGAGGCGGGTGCCGTGGCCGAGATCAGTGAGCCAGCCAATGTGTGCGGCGGGGGTGTGAATCACAAAGCCAACCGGCTCAATGGAGTCGTGCGGCACGGGGAAAGTTTCGACGGTGAGATCGCCCACTTCAAAGGGCTGCCCGGTTTCAAAAATCCGAAACTCAAAATCGCATTTGTGAATGTGCCGGATTTCATCGGCGGTATGTCGGTTGCAATAAACCGGAATGCCGAGCTTGGCGGCCAGCACGCGCAGGCCGGTGATGTGGTCGGAATGTTCATGGGTGATGAGAATGCCATCGAGCCGTTCGGGGGTGCGATCGAGCGCGAGCAGTGCATTGCGAATGCGTTTGGCACTGAAGCCGCAATCGACGAGCACGCGCGCGCCGGGCGTTTCCAAGTACGCAGCATTACCGCCGCTGCCGCTGCCAAAAATGGTGAACCGAACTTCCTCCACGCGGGGGGGAGTGTACGGCGCAGCTGGAAGAGGCACAATTTAATTTCATTTACACGTTACGCTTCCACAAAATGGAGTTATATTTGCGGAACCTTTTTTGGCGGATCAAAAGTGCAAGCAGTTTGCGTGCCATTGGTCTTGCCTTTTGGGTCCAAAAACGGTAACAACAAATAGCCGCCCGACCTATGGCTTTTGAACCGAGAATGCAATTGGGACAGAGACTTGCGCAAATGCAGGTCATGTCTCCGCAGATGCAGCAGTCGCTAGCCTTCCTGCAAGCGCCGATGCTGGATTTGCGTTCAATGATCAACAAGGAGTTGCAGGAAAATCCTGTACTCGAGGAGCTTTCGCCCGATGAAGGGGCTCTGGCTGAAAACGGCGATGCGACTGCCGAAGCACCGGAAGTTCAGTCGCCCGAGGGCACGCAAGTGGATCCCACCGCGGAGAGCAATGGCGAGCCGGTGGATGACTTCAGCAAAGAACTCGAGCGCCTCGCCGAGATGAGCGAGGAATGGCGCGATCATTTTAGTGCTTCCCAAGTGGCACCGGTCGCCCGCCCCAGCGAGGACGATGATGAGCGTCGGCAGTTTTTGATGGAGTCCATCACGAGCGGCACGTCGTTGCAGGATTTGTTGATGGAACAATCCAATCAGAGCGATTTGGATTTGGAGGAAATGAAGGTGGCCGAGGAAATCATCGGCAACATCGATGACAATGGATTTTTGCAGGTGAGCGTGGAGGAGTTGGTGGAAGCCACCGGTTGCGACCGTGAGGTGGTGGAGGAAACGCTTTCGGTTATCCGCTCCTTCGAACCGGCCGGCGTGGGCGCGCGCGACTTGCGCGAGTGCCTGTTGCTGCAGTTGGAACGCCAGGGAAAAATTGATTCGGATGAATACAAACTGGTGGAGCAACATATGGATGCGCTGGGTCGCCGGCGGTTTCCCGAGATTGCCAAAGCGCTCGGCGTGGAAAACGACGAGGTGCAGGATATCGCCAAAAACATTTCCCACCTCGATCCAAGACCGGGCAGTGCGTTTCAAAGCTCGCCGGAACAATACGTGATGCCCGAGGTGTTTGTGAATTGGAAGGATGACCAATGGGAGGTGACCTCCAATCGCGAGGAAGTGCCGCAATTGCGCATCAGTAATTCATACAAGGATTTGCTGACGGAAGCGCGTGATTCCAAGGATGTGCGCGAATACATCCGAGCCAAGATTCGCGACGGGAATTTTCTCATCAACAGCATCCACCAACGGCAGGATACCATCCTGAACATCGCGCGCGAAATCGTGGCGCGGCAGGAGGCGTTTATGGACGAGGGCGTTTCGGCGCTGAAACCGATGACGATGTCCGAGATCGCCGAAAAGGTGGGAGTGCACGAGACAACCGTGAGCCGCGCGGTGAGCGGCAAGTACATAAAAACACCGCAGGGACTTTTCGAGATGCGATTCTTTTTCACCGGCGCAATTGCAACCGGCAGCGGGAAAGGCGTCAGCAACACTAGCGTGAAACAAATGATCGCTGATCTGGTGGAAGACGAGAACAAAGCTAAGCCGCTTTCGGATGAGCAGTTGGTGAAGTTGCTTAGCGAAAACGACATCAAAATCGCCCGCCGCACCGTAGCTAAATATCGCGGCGAACTGGGCCTGCTCTCCTCGAGCATGCGGAGAGTGTATTAGGTCTCAGATTGGCGATCGAAACCAACCGTCATTCCAAAGCGGCTTTCGTTTCTTTCTGCAATAACTCCAAGTCCTCTCGTAGCTCGTCGGTCTTTGATGCGCGATCCATTCGGTCGATAAACAAAATGCCGTGGAGATGATCGGTTTCGTGCTGGACGCAGCGCGCAAGCAGTCCGCCGCAGACAAATTTAATCGGCTTGCCGCGGCCGCCCATCGCTTTCACGCGAACTTGTTCCGGCCGCGTGACATCGCCATAAATTTCCGGAAAACTCAGGCACCCTTCCGGGCCGCTGACGGGGTCATTGTGCGGAGTCACTTCGGGATTAATCAGCACCAACGGCATCAGCGAATTTGGGTCAGTCTCCTCGCCATCGATTTCCAGCGTGCTGGGGCGGTTCTCGGCGGCGCGAATATCAATCACCGTGAGCTGGATCGCTCGCCCCACCTGCTGCGCTGCAAGGCCAATGCCGCGATATTCCTCCATCGTCTCGAACATGTTTTCGATGAATTCCTCCAGCTCCGGCGTCAGGGATTCCACGAGCGCGCCTTTTTTGCGCAGCACGGGGTTGCCGTAATAAGTCAGCGGTAGAACCATTACTGCAGCTCCACGCCCAGCAGACCGAGGATGCGCTCGAGGTCATCGTCTGAAAAATATTTGATGGTGATCGCGCCCTTGCCATTGCGATGGCGCAACCCCACCTGCGTTCCGAGCACTTGTTTAAGCCGGTTTTCCAAATCTGTAAGGTGGACATCGGCCTTCGCACCGCCGGTTTTTTTTGTTTTGGGCGCGGCACCATTTTTCAAACTGTTCACCAAGGTCTCCGTGTCGCGCACGCTGAGGGCATCGCGGATGACGCGCTCGGCGGCAAGCTTCTGCTGCGCGGCATCGTCCAGCCCGAGAATCACTTTCGCGTGTCCCGTGGCCAGTCGACCTTGGCGCACGTGGGTTTGCACATCTTCATTCAGCTTGAGTAACCGCAGCGCGTTGGCTACGGCGGCGCGGCTTTTGCCCACGCGCGTGGCGGCTTCTTCCTGCGTGAGTTGAAAGGCATCGATGAGCAACCCGTAGCCTTGCGCTTCCTCGATGGGATTCAAATCCTCGCGCTGCAAATTTTCCACCAACGCCATCTCCAGCACCTCGGCGTCACTGGCCTCGCGCACCACGGCGGGTACGGTGTCCAGCCCGGCAATTTGCGTGGCGCGCCACCGGCGTTCGCCGGCGATCAGTTCGTATTCGTCATCGCCCGCGGGCCGCACAACCAATGGCTGTATGACGCCATTGGCTTTGATGGATTCCGCCAAGCCCTCCAGTGCCGCGCGGTCAAATTCCTTGCGCGGCTGTAACGGGCACGGCTTCAGTTTTTTCCAATGTAAGCGCAACACGCGCTCCCCATGCTCCGCAGCGGCCACGGTGGCGGCAGGCGCGCTGGCGGGAGTTTCCTTTTGGGTTCCCAACAACGCACTCAATCCTCGGCCTAATCCGGTCTTCGCCATACGTGTTTGTGGGGCAGTCAGATTGGGATGTCAAAGGCGCGTTTTTCACAATACCCTTGGCGCGTGACGCATAAGAGTGGATGGATCGCCGAACGCGTGGCGCATTTGGCCAAAAACAATCAAGGTCAAGATGCGCGTTACCTCGGCTACTTCGAGTGCTTCAATGCGGGCGAATTTTACGAAGCCCACGATGTGCTCGAGGATTTGTGGCTGGAAACACGAGGCACGCCCGATGCGGATTTTTACAAAGCACTCATCCAGCTCGCCGGTGGTTTCGTGCACCTCACCATGCACGAAAACCCCAAATGGCCCGCCGCCGGCCATCGCCTCCGCCCCGCCCATCGTCTGCTCAGCAAGGCGCGTGGTTATTTGGCGGACTATCCCACTGCTCATCACGGCCTTGATTTAGTTGCTGCTGTTGATCTAATCAATCAATGGCGAGTGCGCTTGGAGGAAAGTCAGTTTGAGACAAACCCTTTGCACAAACATCCCGCGCCAGAGCTGAGCTGCAGATGACCGCCTCAACCTTGAACAACTTGAGCTTGCCTCGAATTTCCCCCGCCACTACGCTCGTCAACCATGAACGTGGAACAGGTTGACGAGCGCATTGCGGCATTGGGCCGCCACGTATTGGCGGGCGAACAAATCGAAAAGGACGATGCCCTGTTTCTTTTCGAGCTGGAAAACTCCGCCGACATTCACACGCTGCTCTCGTGGGCCAACCGCATTCGCGAGCATTTCAAGGGCAACAAGATTCACCTCTGCTCCATCGTCAACGCCAAGGCCGGCGCGTGTTCGGAGAATTGTTCATTCTGTTCGCAATCCGCCGCGTACCAAACGGACACACCGCGATATGGCTTCGTGGACCCCGAGCCAGTGGCCGAGGCAGGCGCGGAAGCCAATCGCAATGGCGTCACCGCCGTGGGGCTCGTGGCCGCGTGGCGCGGGTTGAAGGAAGGGGCGATGCTCGATGAGGTTTGCGAGCGTATTGCCGAAATGAAAGCGCAGGGCCAAACGCGTCCGGACGCTTCGCTCGGCCTCATCGAAAACCAGGAAATCGCCAATCGCCTCAAGGAAGCCGGCCTCGAATGCTATGGCCACAATCTAGAAAGTTCCGAACGATTTTTCCCCGAGCACTGCACCACGCATAATTTTGCCGATCGCCTGCGTACGATTGAGTTTTTGAAAAATGCCGGCATCAAAATCTGCAGCGGCGGCATCATTGGCATGGGCGAAAGCCGCGAGGACCGCTGCGACCTCGCCCTCACCTTGCGCAAAGTGGGCGCGAGCGTGGTGCCGGTCAACATCCTCAATCCCATCCCCGGCACGCCGCTGGAAAATCAGCCGCCCCTCCCGCCGCTGGAAATTCTCAAGACCATCGCCTGTTTCCGTTTCATTATGCCGACCAAGGAAATCATGGTTGCCGGCGGTCGCACCGTGAACCTGCGCGACCTCCAATGTATGGTTTTCCAAGCCGGCGCCAGCGCGCTTATGGTCGGCAACTACCTGACGACGCTCAATCAATCGGTGGAAAAAGATCTGCAAATGCTCCGCGACCTCGGGCTGGATCCTGATTGGGAGGAAGTCGACGAGAGTGAAAGCAACTGCGGATGCGGCGAGAAAGAGAGTGAAACCGCCTCGGCCACGGCGTAATTTCGTGCTGCGATGCAGCCTCTTGGTAAAAACAATGGCGGCTACTTTGGCGAGCCGATCGACATCACCTCCGTGCTGACCGATTGCGCATCCACCGCCGAGGCTCATGGCTGGCAAATCGACTGGCTCGAAATCGATAATGATCTCCGTCTTCTTACTTTGCATCGAGCGCCGGAAATTGTGCGCCGAAAAATTTATCTGTCCGCCGGCATTCATGGCGATGAGCCGGCCGGGCCATTGGCGATGCTGCGGTTGCTTACAGAAAATGATTGGTCGAACGACACCGAATTTTGGCTTTGCCCGTGCCTGAATCCAACTGGATTTCCCGCCAACACGCGCGAAAGTGCCGCGGGGGATGACCTCAATCGCGACTACAAAAACCCGCGCACACCGGAAATTCGTTCGCACACTGGATGGTTGAACACGCTGCCGGATTTTGATTTTTCCATTCAACTGCACGAGGATTGGGAGGCGAAGGGCTTTTACTTTTATGAGCTGAAAATGGACGGCACGCCGACTGAACCGCGTCGAGTGATCGAAGCGGTGGAGCCGGTTTGCCCCATCGATCACTCACCGGAAATCGATGGCCGCAAAAACGATCACGGCCTCATCCGGCCCGAGCTGGATCCAGCCGTGCGCGAGCTTTGGCCCGAGGCGTTTTGGTTGGTGATCAACAAAACCCGCCTCAGCTACACCTGCGAAGCGCCGTCGGATTTCCCAATGAAAGTCCGCTTGGAGGCTTTGGTGAAGGCTGTTCGCATTTTGTTGAACTAAACTAATTAACTACATTCGCCGGCGCGCCATCGAGGAAGGCTTGCAAGTTTGCAACCGCTGTTTCCATCAACCGCTCCCGCGCTGCCCGCGTGGCCCAGCCGATGTGAGGTGTGATGATTATATTCTTTGCGCCGAACAGAGGGTTGTCCGCCGTTGGGGGTTCCCCCGAGAGCACATCCGTGGCCGCGCCCGCGATGCGTTCCTCGTTCAACGCTTCCGCCAACGCCGCTTCATCCACCAACGGCCCGCGCGCGGTGTTGATGAAAAACGCCGAAGGCTTCATCGTTGCCAAAAGTTCCGCGTTCACGAAGCCTTCGTTTTCGTCCGTGAGCGGGCAGTGCAAACTCACCACGTCTGCTTCGCGGAATAATTGATCGCGATCCACAAACTCAAGTTCATCCGCCGCACGCGGTGTGCGGGTGTGGGCAATGACATTCATGCCAAACGCGCGCGCTCGTTTGGCGACTGCTTGGCCAATTGCACCAAACCCGATCAAGCCAAGCGTGAGGCCGTCGAGTTCCACGAGCGGTTTTTTCCAGTAACAAAAATCAGGGCACGTGCTCCATTCACCATCGGCCACGCTGGCGGAGTGCAAGGCGGGTTGCGAGGTGAGCTCGAGTAATAGTGCGAGCGTCATTTGCGCCACGGCTGCGGTGCCATAGCCGGGAATGTTCGTGACTGGAATTTCCCGCGCGCGCGCGGCGGCGGTGTCTACTACGTTGTAGCCGGTGGCGAGCACACCGATGTAGCGCAGAGCGGGCAGGGCATTGATGCTCTCGGCGGAAAGGGGTGTTTTGTTTGTGATTAAAATTTCCGCTTCGGCCGCGCATTCGGTCACTTGCGCGGAGAATGTTCGGTCGTGCACAGTCAAGTCGCCCAATGCGCTGAGGGCGTCCCATGAGAGATCACCGGGATTGAGCGTGTGTCCGTCGAGGATGACGATTTTGGGCATCAGGAAAGGGTAATGGTTCAAGGCTCAATAACCAAGTTTCAAGGAACGCTAAAATATCATTTTGAAAATTCCTTGACCCATGAGCGTTGAAACTTGAATCTTGCCGCATGACAACTCAGTCCACCCGACCCATCAAGTACGCCCAGCTCGAGTGGCGCAATGAACAGGAGGAATCCTTTGAGCAATGGCAGGAAGGCTGCCGCGCATTTCAAAAGGGAAATGACGGACCGTTCACCGGGCGCGCGGTGGATTTGTATGACAACGGCGTGGTGTCGCTGGAGGGCGAGTTCCGCGAGGGGTTGGCGCACGGCGAGGAGATTTGGTTTTTTGAAAATGGTAACCGCAATTCGCTGGTGACGTATAACGATGGCCGGCGCAACGGGCCACATCAGGTTTGGTACGAGACGGGTGAACTGCAAATTGACGTCCACTACACGCAAGGCCGGCGCGATGGGGTGCACACGGTTTTTTATGAGAGCGGCCAGAAACGGTCAGAGGCGGATTTCCAAAACGATCAACTCAACGGCCCGTACACCACGTGGTTTGAGGATGGCAGCACGCGCAGCGAGCGCATCTTCGAAGCGGGCACCGAACTCAAGCGCCGCGAGT
>JAPKDK010000113.1 GCA_028872645.1 Verrucomicrobiota bacterium | reverse complement strand
ACCATCGAGGCAACCATAAACGTGCCGCTGATGTTCGATATATCGAAGCCCTCAATGCGCGCGGGCGGCTCGGCGAGGCCCAGCTCATCGGCGAGTTGGGCGAGGTCACGCTCAGGGTCGATAGCGAGCGGCAACTGGTTTGGGAGGCGATGGTAACGCGTGGTTTTGCGGGTGGTGACGCGGAGGGCATCAATTTGGTCGCGCAGCTTGGCGGCGCGTTCGTAATCGCGCGACTCGGCGGCTTTGTTCATCGCGGTCTCGAGTTCGCCGAGCATTTCGGTGCATTGACCGTCGAGAAAATCGCAGGCGTTTCCGACCTGCATTCGGTATTGCTCGCGCGTGACTTTTTCCACACACGGCGCGCTGCACACTTCGAGGTGGCCGTAGAGGCAATGTTTGTAATCGTGCTCGCCGGGCGTGAAGGGTTTGCAGCCGCGCAGGTTGAACTTGTGGCGCGCGAGATCCAGCGTGCGCTTGAGGGCACTGCCGCTGGGGAACGGGCCGAAGTAACGCGCGTTGTCATCAATCTTCAGGCGCGTGAGGGCAAAACGCGGGATGGGATCGTTGAGGTTTACCTTGAGCATCAGATAGCGTTTGTCATCGCGAAAGCTGACATTGTAGCGCGGCTTATATTGCTTGATGAGGCGGCTCTCGAGCAGCAGCGCCTCGGCCTCGGCCTTGACGGCGTGCACATCGAAATCGTGAATGGAATCGACCAGCGCGCGGAATTTCACGTCCCAACCCATCCGGCGCGAGGGATGAAAATATTGGCTCACGCGCTTGCGAAGGTCGCGTGCTTTGCCGACATAAATGACCGTACCCAACCGGTCTTTCATTAGGTAAATGCCAGGTTTATGCGGCAGCTCGCTGACCTTGCTGCGAATGGCGTCGGTGGCAGGCATATCGTGCTGCCGGCATCTTACCGGCAATTTCTGGAAACCTCTGCCGGCCAGATGCCGGCAGCACATTCACTCCGCCCACTCGGGGTTTTCCATGAAGGCGTAGCAAATCATATGGGCGATTCCCATTTGGCAATCTTCGGCGCGGCCGTAATGTGTTTCGTCGATGACGATGCAGTTGTCAGCGAGATCCGCGAGC
Organism: Verrucomicrobiota bacterium; assembly: GCA_028872645.1. Classification (GTDB taxonomy): domain Bacteria; phylum Verrucomicrobiota; class Verrucomicrobiia; order Limisphaerales; family UBA1100; genus JACNJL01. The sequence continues at coordinate 7,725 of JAPKDK010000113.1, read as the reverse complement.
TTGCCGCGTTTGCCCCCGATGAGGGCGATGATGTGCAGGCCCTTTTCCTTCGCCCACTCGCACGCCGCGACGAGATTGGGCGAACTGCCGCTTACGCTCATCGTCAGCACTACGTCGCCGGCTTGGCCGTAATTTTCCAGTTGGCGGCGATAAATGTCGTCGTAGCTGTAATCATTGCCGATGGCGGTCATCCAACTGATATTATCGTTGAGGCAAAAAACCTTGAACCGTTTGCCAACCGCATCCGACGAGCCTTTGCCGAGGTCGGTGGCAAAGTGCGAACAATTCGACGCGCTGCCGCCATTGCCAAACACAAAAATTTGCCGGTCATTTTGCAGCGCCTCCTTCACCGTCTCGATGGCTGCGGCGACTTTGTCCACCGGGATGGTATCGAGCGCCTTGCGTTCGGCCGCGATGTAGTCTGAAATCCACTCCTTCATCGGCCGAGGCTATCGCAAATGGGACGCGGAGTCAGCCCAAAAGGGAGACACGGATTCGGATGGATTTTTCTATCTGTGAAAATCTGTGAAATCCGTGTCTAAAAATGGATGGTGCCAAGGTTGTCTCCAATTTCCTTTTCCCAGCCCTATTTTTACGCTAAACAACGTGGCGAATGGAAGGTGCTAAAACTGAGGTGGAGCGCAAGACGCTGGAGGAGCGGCGGGAAATGGACGGACTGTCGCGGATTAGGCATTCGTGCGCGCACGTGCTGGCCACGGCGGTGCTGCGGATTTGGCCAGAGGCGAAGCTGGATATCGGACCGCCGACGGATGAGGGGTTTTATTATGACTTCGACTTAGAGCATCGCTTCACGCCGGATGATTTTGAGCAAATCGAGGCGGAGATGAAGAAAGTGGTAAAGGAAAACCAGACCTTTGAAGTTTCCAAAATAACGCGCGAGGAGGCTAAGGCGTATTACGCGAAGCTGGATCAACCCTTCAAACTGGAGCGGATTGATGACATTCCGGAGGGAGAAACCATCACGTTTTTTCGCAATGGAGAATTCACTGACCTTTGCGCCGGGCCGCACGTGCCACGAACGGGGAATGTGAAGGCGTTCAAGTTGCTGCGGCTGGCGGCGGCGTATTATCGCGGCAACGAAAAGAACCCGCAGTTGCAGCGCATTTATGGCACGGCGTTCAAAAACAAAACGCAGCTCAACGAATGGCTCGAGATGCGCGAGGAGGCAGCGAAGCGCGACCACCGCAAGATTGGCCGCGAGCAGGGGCTCTTCACTCTGTCGCCATTGGTGGGCCAAGGGTTAGTGCTGTGGATGCCCAAGGGCGGCATCGTGCGCTCGGAGTTGCAGAATTTCATGCAGGGTGAGTTGACTCAGCGCGGATACAATCCTGTCTTCACGCCGCATATCGGAAGCATTGAGCTTTATAAAAAGTCGGGGCATTTTCCGTTTTACAAAGAGAGCCAGTACCCGACCATTCAAGTGGATGAAAATGAGGAGTACCTCCTCAAGCCGATGAATTGCCCGCATCACATCCAGATTTACGCGGCGCAGAAACACAGCTACCGCGAGCTGCCCATTCGGCTGGCGGAGTTCGGCACGGTGTATCGCTATGAACAAAGCGGCGAGCTGAGCGGCATGACGCGCGTGCGTGGGCTCACGCAGGATGATGCCCATCTTTTTTGTATGCAGGAACAGGTGGAAGCGGAGATGCGCGATACGGTTGATCTCACACTCAAAACGCTGAAGACCCTCGGCCTTGAGGATTTTCGCGTGCAAGTGAGCCTACGCGAACCGGACAGCGACAAGTACACCGGCAACCCCGCCCACTGGGATGCCGCCGAGGCCACGCTCTCGCGCGTGGCGACGGACATGAATATCCCGCACGAAACCGTGAAGGGCGAAGCAGCGTTTTACGGGCCGAAGCTCGATTTTATGGTGAAGGATTGCCTCGGGCGCGAATGGCAACTCGGCACCGTGCAACTCGATTACAATCTCCCCGAGCGCTTCGACCTCGAATACATCGGCGCGGACAATTCCCCGCATCGGCCAGTGATGATTCACCGCGCGCCCTTCGGCAGCTTCGAGCGGTTCATGGGCATTCTCATCGAACACTTTGCCGGCAACTTCCCGCTGTGGCTTGCGCCCGAGCAAGTGCGTGTGTTGCCCATCACCGAGCATCAAAATGAGTACGCCGGACAAATCCTCGACCAACTTAAAACCGCCGGCATCCGTTGCGGCGCGGATTTTTCTGGCAACAAAATCGGCGGTAAAATCCGCGATGCCGAGATGAACAAAGTCCACACGATGCTCGTACTCGGTAAAATAGAACAGGAATCCGCCAGCGTCGCCCTCCGCATCCACGGCCAAGGCGACCAAGGCGTCAAGCCGCTGGAACTAGCCTTGGCGGAGATAAAAACCGCAATTGCCGAAAGAACCCTGTGAAAACCCACAAATAGGGCTTGCCAGTTCGCCTTGGGCTGGTATTCTCCGCGCCCCGTAAGGGAAAAATATTATGGCTAGAGTATGCAAAATCACCGGAAAACGCCCGCACGTGGGCGGCACCATTTCCCGCAGCGGTAAGGCGAAAAAGGAAGGTGGCATTGGTCGTCACGTCACGAAGGTTAACAAGCGCCTGTTCATCCCGAACATTCAGCGCGTGAAAATCATCACCGAGAATGGCACGGTGAAATACGTCCGCGTAGCCGCGAGTGCCATCAAGAAGGGACTCATCACCAAAGCGCCCAAGCGTAATTGGAAGAAACCTGAAGAGAAGGCGTAAACTTAGCCCCAGAAAATTTGCAACGCGGCTGGAAGCAGCCGCGTTTTTTTTGTGCCGTCATCGACCCTTCATCGAGTGCATCGTCACTCGCCGCAGACTACGATCGCTTTCGCGTTTCTTTATGGTTTCGCGCTTGTCCATCTTGCGCTTGCCTTGGCCGATGCCAAGCAGGACTTTTACCAGACCGTCTTTCCAGTAAAGTTTGAGCGGCAAAACAGATAACCCTTTGGCTTGGGTCAACCCCTGCAAGCGATCGATTTGGCGGCGATGCAACAACAAACGACGCGATGCCGTCGGTTCGTGGTTGTGCTGGTTGCCGTGGGTGTATTCGTCGATGTGACAGTTCATCAGCCACAACTGGCCGTGGTTATCCACGCGCGCGAAGGCTTCTCGGATTTGGCCTTTGCCGGCGCGGAGCGATTTCACTTCGGTGCCACGCAACACCAACCCCGCTTCAAGCGTCTCGATGATTTCATAATCCCGACGCGCCTTGGAGTTGGTGATGATGTCCGTGCTGTCTTTTTTAGCAGGCATAAAAAAGGCCGGAATGAATCCGGCCAACAAAATCTGGAGCGCCGGTTATTTACGGATCTTCTTTGCTTTTTTGACCTCGGAAGCCATCTCTTCATCAAGGATAGAAAATTCCATTTTCTTCTCCGTCAACTCTTTGAGTGCCATATCGGCCAAGCCAAGCATCGGATCGTCGATCAGTGGCCGACTGGAGCCGGAGGTGAGCTGGCGCACACGAGCGGAAACAAGATTAACAAGAATGTTCGGGTTCCCGACCAAAGTCGCGGCTTCATTGCAAAGTTCTGTATTCATTTAAGCGAGTGGAAAATACAGGCTCCAGCCAAAGGTGCAAGCAGAAAATCAGGCATTGCCGCCGCCGCCTGCAGGCATTAAAACCCTCGCGTGTCCGGAAACCGCGCATTTGACCTCAAGAAATACTCCCGTCAGCGGGCCAAACAGTTGGATACTGCCCTCGGCCACCACCTGCCCACCGCGCGCACCAAGCCCGCCACCCTCCATCAGGCGATGCGATACAGCCTGTTTGCCGGCGGCAAACGTATCCGTCCGCTGCTCACCTTCGCCGCTGCGGAGGCCTGCGGCGGAAAGGTGGACGATGCGATGCCGTTGGCGTGCGCCGTGGAATGCATCCACACCTATTCGCTCGTCCACGATGATTTGCCCTCGATGGACAACGACGATTTCCGGCGTGGCCGCCCCACCAGCCATAAAGTTTATGGCGAAGGCATCGCCATTCTCGCGGGTGACGCGCTGCTCACACAGGCATTTGAAATCGCCGCCAAAGCTCGCGGTTGGCCACGTTATCGCCACGCAACACTTATTGCCGAACTCACTGAAACCGCCGGCTCACTGCAACTCATCGCCGGGCAAGTAGCCGATCTTGAAGGCGAAGGCAAAGAACTCACCCTTCCCCAACTGCGCTATATCCACGAACGCAAAACCAGCGCGCTGCTCACTTGCTCCGTGCGCCTCGGCGGAATGAGCGCCAACTGTACATCTACCCAGCTCAAGGCACTCACAGATTTTGGTTGCAATGTTGGGCTGGCCTTTCAAGTCATCGACGACATCCTCGACGTCACCCAAACCACCGAGCAACTCGGCAAAACCGCCGGCAAAGACCAAGCCGCCGCCAAGGCCACCTACCCCGCGATTGTCGGTTTGGGAAAATCAAAGAAAATCGCCGCGCAACTCACAGAAAAAGCATTCGCCTCCCTCAAACCCTTCAAAGGCAAAGCCGACGCGCTCGAAGCCATCGCGGAGTATTTGCTCAAGCGGGATAACTAGAGCCCAAGTTTCTTGAAGCGGGCGTTGATGTGTTTTTGGTGGAACTCCACTGAGCAGAGTTTTTCCAGCTCGCCGATTTTGAAATGTTTGGCCACTTTTTTATCGGCCATGAGTTGGTCGAGGAAATTGGCGTCATCGCGACCGGCATGTTTCACCGCCCAGGTTTCCATCGCGGCGGCTTGCACCAGTAAATAGGCTGCCTCACGAGTGAGGCCTTTGCGGATGAGAGCGAGCAAAACGGTTTGGCTGTTCCACATGCCGAGACTGAGGCCCAAGTTTTTCTGCATATTTTTCGGGTATACATTCAGGCCATCCATCATCCGTTTTAGCAGTGAAAACATATAATCCAGTAGCGTACAGGAATCGGGGAAAATAATGCGCTCCACGCTGCTGTGGGAAATATCGCGTTCGTGCCAAAGCGCTACGTTCTCCATCGCGGCCGAGGCATTGCCGCGTAGCACGCGGGAAAGGCCGCTGAGGCGTTCCCAGGTGATGGGGTTACGTTTGTGCGGCATTGCGCTGCTGCCTTTTTGGCCTTTGGTGAATGGCTCCTCGGCTTCGAGCACTTCGGTGCGTTGCAAGTGGCGGAACTCCACCGCCCAGCGCTCGATGCTGGCACCGACCACGGCGATGGCGTTCAGGAACTCCGCATGGTTATCACGCTGCACAACTTGCGTGGCGAGCGGGGCGACTTTAAGGCCAAGCTTTTTGCAAACGTAGGTTTCCACACGCGGCGGCAAATGCGCGTTGGTGCCTACCGCGCCAGAGAGTTTACCGATGGACGCGACTTCTTTGCAGCGTTCCAACCGCTGAATTGCGCGGCCAAATTCATCGTACATCAGCGCCATCTTCAGCCCAAAGGTGGTGGGCTCGGCTTGGATGCCGTGGCTGCGCCCGATGCAAACGGTGAATTTATGTTTGCGCGCCTGTTTGGCGATGGATTTGCGGACTTGTTTCACATCCGCAATGAGAATCTCCGCGCTTTGTTTCATTTGCGCGGCAAAGGCGGTGTCCACGATATCGCTGGATGTTAGTCCGAAATGAAGCCACCGACTGGCCTTGTGGTTGATTTTCTCGGCCACCGCGGTGGTGAAACCAATGACATCATGATTGAGCGTGCGCTCGAGTTTTTTCTGCCGCCGCACGAGCGCGGGGAGATTGGCGAAGCATTTCTTCGCACCAGCTTTCATTTTCATGAAGTCGGCCTTGGGCACGATGCCCTCTTTCACGAGAGCCTCGCTGGCGTGCATCTCAATTTGCAGCCAGAGGTCGAGTTTATTTTCGTCAGTCCAAATCGCCCGCATCTCGGGGCGTGAATAGCGCGGTATCATCTGCGGTGAGGATAAAACAGGAAGCGGGGCGCGTCGAGCGCAAGTCATTCACGACTATTTTTTGGCGGCTTTATCGAGCGCAGCGCGCTCTTTGTCAGTAAGACTGTCCATTCCCTTTTCAGAAATCTTGTCGAGAATGCTGTCAATGTTCTCCTCCACGAACTCCGCTTTATGGGCTTTGCCGCGCGAACGGTCCCGTGGATAAGCCCGCGCACCGCCATCAATGGTGACCACTTTGCGTTCATTCCAACGCTCGGAAATCCGCTGCCACCACGGCTCCACGCCCGTCCAAGTGCCACCCTGCACAAAGGCGAGAATGAAAAACACTCCTCCAAGCAATCCGCCCAAGTGCGCCCCGTGCGCCACGAGCGAACCTTCCCCGGTGACGTCTTGCCGTTGACTCAGCACCCCTAGAAAACCAATAATGGCCAACGCGATGAGTAAATATTTTGCGCGAATGCGCACGGGAATGATGAACATTAACAGAATGGTCATTTCGCGATTCCATTGCAAAACCGCAAAGGCCGCGATGAGACCGAAGACGCCCGCCGAAGCACCGACCACGCCGCCAGTTGGGTTGATGTTGCTCCAAGCCAAACCGCATTGCACCAATCCACCTGCTACACCCGAAAGCAAGTAAAGCGTGAGCAGCCGTTTTTTCCCAAGTGCTTCTTCGATCGGCTTACCGATCATCCAGATCATCAGGCAATTGATGATGATGTGAAAGAGATCGCCGTGAAGAAATTGAAACGTTAGCAGTTGATAAACGTGCCCTTGTTTTAAGAACTCCGGATACAACGCGAGGTTCGAGTAAAACCCCTTTACTGTGTACTGCAGAATGAAGCAGAGCACATTGGCAATGATGAGCCAGCCCCACATAGGGGTGCCGCCGTGCGTGGTTTCGGGACGCCAATCCGGCTCGCGCATATATAGCCTGTCATCAAGCACGCGTTACTTTAAAGCAGCCAGCTCGGTTTGCACCAGTTCAATCAGCGGCTTGAAGGCTTCGGTGTCAAAGCTGAAAGGCGCGCCGGCCGCTTGGAACAACTCCGGCAATGGCCGCGCGCCGCCCAGCGCGAGGGCGTTTTTGTAGTCGGCCAGCGCTTTGGCGCGATCGCCTTTGCTGTTTTTCCAAACCCACAACGCGCCCAGCTGCGCGATGCCGTATTCGATGTAATAAAACGGGATGAGAAAAATGTGCAGCTGCCGATGCCAAAGCTTGAGGTGGGACTGTTCGTGACCAGTCCAGTCAATATCGCCGCCAAAGCGCGCGCGCAGTTCCATCCATTGGGCATCGCGCTCGGCACGGGTGTGATCGGGGTGCGTGTAAATCCAATGTTGAAAGGCATCTACGGTGGCGATCCATGGGAAGATTGTGATGATGCCTTCGAGATGTTCCCGCCGAGCGCGGGTGGCTTCTTCATCACCATAAAATTCTTCGAGATGCTCGTTGCCGATTAGCTCCATGCTCATCGAGGCCACTTCACAAAATTCAAGCGGCGCGTGTTGATAGTGATGGATGTCTTCGCCTTGCGCAGCAAGCGTGTGGAAGGCATGACCGGCCTCGTGCAGAAGTGTTTCCACATCGCGCTGCAGGCCCACGGCGTTCATAAAAATGAACGGCAAGCGCGCCTCGGGCAGGCTGCTTTGATATCCGCCGGGCGCTTTGCCTTTGCGATTGGCGAGATCAAGTAGTTTATGATCGCGCATCGTTTGGAAGCCACCGGCCAATTCGTCATCGACGTGATTGAAAATATTCTTAGTGCGGGCAACCATGTCATCCACATCGGTGAAAGGCTTGAGTGGCGCGCGGCCCAGCGGGTCCACGCCGGTATCCCATG
>JAPKDK010000417.1 GCA_028872645.1 Verrucomicrobiota bacterium | reverse complement strand
GTGACGCCGATGCCGGCGATCATTCCGGCGATTGCGCCTTGTCGGTTCATTCGTTTGGAAAAAATACCCATCATCAGCACGGGAAAGATCGATGAGGCGGCGAGGCCAAAGGCGATGGCCACGGTTTCTGCGGCGAAGGCGGGCGGGTTGAGTCCAAAATAGCCCGCCACCAAAATCGCGCCGACCATTGCGATGCGGCTGGCTTTGAGTTCTTCTTTTTCGGTGATGTCCGGCCGCATAATTCCCTTTAGCAAATCGTGTGAGATGGCGGAAGAAATCGCGAGCAATAGTCCGGCGGCGGTGGAGAGCGCGGCGGCCAGGCCGCCGGCGACCACCAGCGCGATCACCCAGCTGGGGAGCTTGGCGATTTCGGGGTTGGCGAGCACGATGATGTCTTTATCGACCTTCACCATTTCGTTGCCCTGCCAGGGCTTCTTGAACTGGGCGAAGCGGGTAGCGGCGTGTTTGATTTTGGCTTCGGCAATTTGTTTTTCGGAGGCGGTGATGCTTTGTTGCGCGGCCGCAAGGGCGGCTTTGGCTTCGGGGTCACCGTGGGCGGAGGCTTTTTCAGCATCGGCAAGTCTTGTGCGGGCGGTTTCGCGGGCGAACTTCGCAGCCCCCAAGCCGCCGTCGTTGTAATATTGAATGCGACCGTCTCCGTTCCAATCGTGGTATTTGAGCAGGCCAGTCTTTTCCCAATTTTTAAACCAGTCGGGGCGTTTTGCATATTCGAGGTTGCCTTCGAGCGTGCCTACTTTGCCGGTTTGAATTGTTTGGGTGAGGTTGAGGCGCGCCATTGCGGCGACGGCGGGTGCGGTGGTGTACAGAATGGCGATGAAAATTAGTGCGTAACCGGCGGAGAGGCGGGCATCTTTGACTTTGGGCACGGTGAAAAAGCGGATGATGACATGCGGCAAACCGGCGGTGCCGATCATTAGCGAAAGGGTGAAGACAAACATATTCAGTTTGCTGCCCATTACGTCGCTGGTGAATTGGTTGAAACCGAGTTCTTGGACGACGGTGTCGAGTTTGGCCAAGAGTGGTGTGCTGTCGGCCACTGCACCGCCGAGGCCGAGTTGGGGGACGGGGTTGCCGGTGAGTTGAAGTGAAATGAAAATGGCGGGGACGGTGTACGCGAAAATCAAAACGACGTACTGGACAATTTGGGTGTAGGTGATGCCTTTCATTCCGCCGAGCACGGCGTAGAAAAAAACGATGCCCATTCCGATAAAGAGGCCGGTGTTGTAATCCGTTTCGAGAAAGCGCGAGAAGGCGACGCCAACGCCTTTCATTTGGCCGATCACATAAGTTACAGAAACGAGAATGAGGCAAATGACGGCAACGACGCGGGCGGTTTTGGAGTAGAAGCGTTCGCCGATGAATTCGGGTACGGTGAATTTGCCGTACTTGCGGAGGTAGGGCGCGAGCAGCAGCGCGAGCAAAACGTAGCCGCCGGTCCAGCCCATCAAATACACGGAGCCGCCGTAGCCGGAAAATGCGATGAGACCAGCCATTGAAATGAAGGACGCGGCGCTCATCCAATCGGCCGCGGTGGCCATTCCGTTGGCGAGGGGGCTTACGCCGCCGCCGGCCACGTAAAATTCACTGGTGGATTTCGCTCGGCACCAAATCGCGATGCCGATGTACAGCGCGAAGGTGAAGCCGACGATGAGGTAGGTCCACG
>JAPKDK010000416.1 GCA_028872645.1 Verrucomicrobiota bacterium | reverse complement strand
AGGATGACCGCGCTGGCGCTGGGGCCGTGTTGAGTGATGTTCGGAATGGGCAGGCCGAGGATGGCGCGGGCGTGCAGGGTGAATTGTGAGAGGTCCTGCGAAATCATCGTCACCATTCCCGTGTCGTGCGGACGCGGGGAGACTTCGGAAAACCAAACGTCATCGCCTTTCACAAAAAGTTCCACGCCAAAGATGCCGCGGCCGCCGAGGGCGTCGGTGACTTTCCGCGCGTACTCGCGCGCATTGGCGAGCGCCGCATCGGTCATCGGCTGCGGCTGCCACGATTCGCGGTAGTCGCCATCGATTTGCACGTGCCCAATGGGATCGCAAAAACTCGTGCCGTCGACGTGGCGAATGGTGAGCAGCGTGATTTCATAATCGAAATCCACGAAGCCCTCCACAATCACCTTGCCCGCGCCCGCGCGCCCGCCTTCCTGTGCGTACTGCCACGCGGCATCGACATCCGCCTCGGTTTTCACAAGGCTTTGCCCTTTGCCGCTGCTGGACATAATCGGCTTCACCACACACGGCAAACCGATGTTTTCGATGGCGGCAAGAAATTCCTCCTTCGTCGCGGCAAACTCAAACGGCGAAGTGCGCAGCCCCAACTCCTCCGCCGCCAGCCGCCGGATGCCTTCGCGGTTCATCGTGAGCTGCGTCGCGCGTGCGGTTGGAATAATGGTTACATTCCCCTCCGCCTCGATTTCCGCCAGTACATCTGTCGCAATCGCTTCCACCTCCGGCACCACCAAGTGCGGTCGCTCTTTTTCGATCACTCTACGCAACGCTGCCCCATCGAGCATTGAAATTACGTGCGCCCGATCCGCCACCTGCATCGCCGGCGCGTTGGCATACGCATCCACTGCAATCACCTCCACGCCGTAGCGCTGGAGCTCGATGACCACCTCCTTGCCCAACTCGCCCGACCCGCACAAAAGCACGCGGCGCGCGCTGTCCGTAAATGGTGTTCCAATGGTGTTGCTCATGAGTGCGACCGCAGTTAGAGCCGAATGTCTCGGCACTTGCTACTTTGAGTTCTTCACAAACTTGAAATAGTCGATGTCGCCAATGAAGCCCGAAGGCCCTTCCTCGTCCATCACTACGCGAATGACGTGACGGCCTTTGGTCAGCTTCACGCCCGCGCACTTAATAAGTTTGAGCTTGCCCCAGCCGCCGGTGTCGGGGATGCGGATGGACTCGGTGATTTTGAGCCCCTTGATTTCCAAGTGAAACAACCCGCCCATTTTGTTGGACGCCACCGGCATCTCGATGGCGTACGTGCCCGCTTCTTTCACTTCCACCGTGTAATGCAGCCACTCGCCCTTGCGCGTCCAGCCGATGCCGTGGCCGTTGGAGGCATCCGGCCGTTTCTCGATATCCACCTGTGTGGGGCCGCGATAATCGACTCCGCTGTTTTTTACATCATTGTCGCGATAAGCCACGCCGGCTTTGCCTTCGTCATAATGCTCCGCCTCAATCTTGCCGGGAATTTGCGGGGTCTTTCCCTTGAATGGCTTGGAATCCGCCAGCACAAGACCGGCCGTGAAAAAAAGTGAGGCAATCAAAATGTGTTTCATAGTTAGGGTCTTTCGCGTTTCTATGAACTTTTTACGGTCGACTTCGCCCGGCATCGATAATGTGTTGAAGTTCTTTTTTCATGCGCTCGAAGGTTTCGGGGTTTTGCT
>JAPKDK010000112.1 GCA_028872645.1 Verrucomicrobiota bacterium | reverse complement strand
GATCGCCGGGAATCGGCATGCCTTTGCCGTTCTTGCCATGACAAGCGAAACAGAGACTGCGATAAATGCCTTCACCTTTTTTAAGTACTTTTAATTCCGTCTTCGTGAAGGTCTGTCGTGGCTGCGCAGGGCTTCCTCGTACAAGTTGGGGGGCTAATTCCTGCACCGCGCGGCTATCGTTTTCGTCCTGTGCACTGGCGAGCCAATCCTGCCAGCCTTCTATGCGTAAATGCTTGGCAGTCATCAGTGCCTGCAACACAACCTCGCCATCCTTGTCGGAGGTCATCTTTTTTAAATCAGGGGTCAGTGAATCGTCGCCAGCTTTGTGTAGGGATTCACTCACACGAATGCCGGTGATGCGCACCTGAGGATGTTCATCTTTTAGCGTGGCGCGAATTATATTTGCATCAGCAAGGTCAAGTCCCTCCAGCGTCCACAGCGCGTGCATGCGGGTTAGGTAACTTCCGTGGCCAACAGCCATCATCTTAAGGGAACTAGCCACACTCTTGTCATCGCGCAGGATCAATAGTTTTTGCGCTGTGTCGCGCCACCATCCGTTCGGATGTGCGAGGTGTGCGACAAGTTGCGCTGAAGTTTCCTTAAGCATTTTCGGTTGAGGGCCGGGCTTATGATCCTCATGGACCAGTCGCCAGATGCGACCGCGGCCAATGGCCTCGTCAAGTTTGTATTGCTGCACCACTTTGCGCAGGTAGGACCCGCGCTTTACCCAGTTGCCCTCCTGAATGATCCCTCGGTACATATCCACAATATACATTGTGCCATCGGGTGCGGTGACCATGTTTATTGGGCGAAAATAGGCATCAGGTGTGCGGATGAACTCCGATTCGGGATGCGCATTACGCAATTTGGAAACTCCGTCGTCATTCTCAATGATTGTACGGCGGATCAAGCGCCCTACCGGTTCGCCAAAGAAAAGATTGCCGAACAATTCCTTTGGCAACCGGTCGCCTCGATACACTTCTGCACCACAAGTGGCAGTGAAATGGTTCAGCGTTTTTTCCTTCGGCCGAAAACGCCGTGTGCCGCCCTGCACATCCGGGATTGGCACCAGTGGATATACAATCCGATAGTTGGCGGCAAACTGATCCTTGGCGTTCAAGGCGGCATAGACGATGGGCGTTTGAAAGTTTAACGGGCCGCGTTCGCCACCGGCATTTACGTACCATGGCTTGCCGTGGTTGTCCTGCGTGAGTCCCCATTGGCCTCCGTTGGGCGCAGTAGATTCCTTGAGGATCTCACCATCCTTATGGCGCAATCGATACGCGTTGTAGGTTGTGTAAAGCCAATTATCCATGCTCCAGATTAGGCCACTGGGTTGATGCTCGAGATTACCACCGCGGTTGCCGCCGATGTAGAAAGGTTTCTTCTCATCAGCCACACCGTCTCCATCAGTATCACGGTAGACGTAAAGATCATTTGTATTTGTCTCGCCCACAACGAGGCGATCATCCAGCGGCAGCAAAATGCGTGGCAGCATCAACTTGTCGATGAAGATTGTGTGCTTGTCGAATTTGCCATCGCCATTGGTATCAATGTGCTTGGACACGCGGCTCACCTTGTTGAATTTTCCAGAGCCATCTATGTCCTGCATGTAGGTACGCATCTCCGCCACGAACATGCTGCCATCACCATCGAAAACCGCCACGGATGGTTCCTTGATCTGAGGTTCACTTAAAACCAACTCCAACTTGTAGCCTTTAGGTAATTGGAAAAGCTTCTGACTCGCAGCCGGATTCAGAAAAGGCGGCTTCGATTGTGGCGCGAAGTTGTCTTGGGCTTGGGAGGTCAGCGTCAGCAAAAAAACTGCGATTAGAGAGGGGAAGAATATTTGCTTCATAAATCAGGTCGTAATAATTGGACGCGGAGCTTTAGCGATTCATTCGAAGGACGCAAGCTTCCGCCTTTTTGCTTTTGCCAAAGGCATCCCTCTGCTTTCATCCTCGAAACCAAGCACCATGGCTGAAGAACTTAATTTTTTACCAAACATCACCGGCTCCTTTGCGCAGCCAGCCGCTGAAAATCCCACCGTAGAGATGGTCGAGGCGGCTTATCGCCATCATGACATGCATTATCGCTACCTTAACACCGAAGTGACTCCAGAAAAACTTGAGGACGCTGTGGCCGGTGCGCGAGCCATGAACTGGGCCGGCTTCAACTGCTCCATTCCGCATAAGGTTGCCGTGATTGAGCACATCGATGGCCTCGGCGAATCTGCCAGCGTCATTGGCGCAGTGAACTGTGTCGTTCGTCGTGACGGTCGGTACGTTGGCGAGAACACCGACGGCAAAGGGTTTTTGAAAAGCCTGCAGGAAGTCGTGGATCCGGCTGGCAAAAAACTGGTGATGTTCGGCGCTGGCGGTGCGGCCCGTGCCATTGGCGTGGAATGCGCCCTAGCTGGGGCGGCGCACATCACCGTCGTCAACCGCAGTGCTGATCGTGGCAATGAACTCGTGACACTACTAAATGAAAAGACCCCCGTGGAGAAGTCCGTACTGGAGCCGTGGGACGGCGACTACTCCGTGCCCGCCGGCACCGATGTGGTGATCAACGCCACCAGCATCGGACTCGCCGATGCTGAGGCCAGCCTAGCGCTCGATTTGGATTCCCTCACTGCCGCAATGGTCGTTGCTGACGTCATCCCCAACCCGCCACGCACCCAGCTCGTCCGCGATGCCGAAGCCAAGGGCTGCACGGTCATCGACGGCCTTGGTATGCTGGTTAATCAGGGCATCACCGGCATCCAGTACTGGACCGGCGAAACCGTCGACGGCAACGTCATGCGCGCACGGCTTGAGGAATTGTTCGGAGATTAGATTGTAATGTAAGCCGGATCGGTTTCTCCCTCGGTGGGAATGGAAGCTTCTGGGGGCTCAGTCCGTTAGGGCGTTTATGGGGGTGAGGTCGAGCTTGCGGAACTCCACCTCCGAACCCTCCGCCTGGATGGCGATCTTGCCCTTTTGGGCGGTGCATTTAGAGCCGTGGTTCACGAAGTCGCCATTGACCCATACCTTGACCTCGTCGCCGAGGCACTCGATTACCATGCGGTTCCAATCGCCGGGTTCCTTCTCCGAACCATCGGTCAGGTTGAGGATGCGGCGGGCCTTGCCCTCGGTGATTCCCCAGTTCTTCTCGGGTCCGCGGCGCTTCACCATGTTGGGCACGGTGATGTTCTCCACGATGCACCAGAAGTCGCCCGCGTTCTTGTGGTACATCTGTACCTCGATCGACTTCGGGAACATCTTGTAGAGGGCGCGTGGCTTGGAGGAGTGCACCAGAACCCCGCAGTTGCCCGGCTTGCCCGCGAAGCGGTATTCCACCTCGAGACGGTAGTTCTGGTTCACCTCGTCGTGCACCAAGTGACCGCCGGGGGAACCGAGGCTCACCAGCATACCGTCGCGTGCTACGAAGGGCACCTTGCCGTCGGGGTGTTCGTCGAGGTGAGGGACGTCCACCTTCCATCCCGTCAGGTCCTTGCCGTTGAATAGGCTGCGGGTATGGGGGGAGAGCACCTCATGCTTGTCGTAGAGGCGTTGCCAAAACACTTTCCAGTACTTGTCGTAATAATCATTCGCAGCCACTTTGATGTGCGGAAGGTCCTGCACCTTTGGAGCCTTGGCAGGCTCGTAGTTTTTCAGGTGTGTTTGACCGGCACGTTCTCGGGGGGAGACGAAGCGCCAGTCCGGTTTACCGAGCACATCCTCACACAGTTTGGCACCCATCGGGTCGTACTTGATCAACTGCGCGCGCGTATGGATGTGATTATGGTCGTGGTCCATGGTGCGGTTCGTGTTGTACCAGCATTGGTAAATCTCAGCCCAATATTCTGCGCGATTGCGCGAGGCATAGCATCGTTTGGGACCGCCAAAAACAATGAGCACCTCATCATTTCTGTTTACCGTTGCATTCGAGTTTGTCTTTTTTCCGTTCACTAGAATATCACCGTTATTCAGGCATTTCCGAATGAGTTCGGGTGACTCATCAGGAAATGATTCTTTCAAAGCTTCAAATAGGCTCACCGGCTTGTCGCTTAACACGCGCCGGAACCGCTGTGCCGCGTGACCATCATTCCAAATACCCGTCTTGGCTACGTTCTCAAACGTCGCCGTCAGCCGCTTTTGCAAAGCCGCATCAAAGCCTGCACCGTGCACGACGTGCCCGAATTCATGGATCAAGATACTCTCCAACTTCATGCCGCCGTCGTACTCCATCACGTCCTCCTCCGCGAACACCACCGTCGGTCGCCTACCAATGTGTCTGAGAAAGCCGCGCTGGCGCCAGTTATAAAAATCAAGCTCCTTACCTTTTTTGTCCGTGGTGAATTGCGGCAACTGCGAGGTCAACTCGTCATGCCCGATCAATAGGCAAAGCACGCGCTTCTTACGAATCTGCTCGGCGATCTCTGGCTTAATGCTGCGCATGAGCATGTCGAATTGATACGCCGTTTCCTCGTGCGCTAGATCCGCCACCTTGGCGGAGGTGGCGATGAGGATATCCTGAACCACCGTCGCCTTCTTGTAGAAACCAGTGTCCAGTTTGTACTCGCGCGCTTGTGTCTCGGTGAGGGGTTTCACCTGATACGCCGACTGCCCCGCGAGACATGTCGTACTCGTCAACAAAGCTAAGAAGATATTTTTCATGCGTGTTTTAAATAAATTTTAGGGCGAGTTTTACGGCTTCAAAGAGACTGTTCGGTTTTGCTTTGCCTTGTCCAGCGATATCAAGCGCGGTGCCGTGATCGACCGACGTGCGAATGATCGGCAGGCCGAGCGTGGTGTTCACGGCATTATCAAAGGCCAACGCTTTGAGCGGGATGTGGCCTTGGTCGTGGTACATACATACGAAGAAATCCGTGACGCGGCGTTTGGCGGGGATGAAAGCGGTGTCGGGAGGGATGGGGCCTTCGACATCAAAGCCCTTTTTGCGAGCGGCATCGATGGCGGGGGTGATGATGCGCGCCTCTTCATCGCCAAACAGGCCATGCTCGCCCGCGTGCGGGTTGAGCCCAAGCACGCCGATCTTCGGTTCGTGCCCACGAATGCGCCGCATCGCCTGCGCGCCCAACTCGAGCACATCGAGAATCCGCTCCGTGGTGAGCAACGTAGGAACTTCAGAATACGGCACGTGCGTGGTCGCAAACACACAGCGCACTTCGCTCGAGTATTGCATCATACAAAACCGCTGCGTGTGTGTTTTCTCCGCGAAGATTTCCGTGTGTCCCGGAAAGGAAATCCCCGCCGCACGCAAGGCCTCTTTATTAAGCGGCCCCGTCGTCACACCCGCCACTTGCCCACCGAGCGCGGCATCGATGGCGTTCTCCACATAAGCAAACCCTGCCCGTCCCGTGGCGGCATTTACCGTTCCTGTTTCAAAATCCCCAAGCCCAATTGCGCCAATATCCAAAACACATGGCCCATCCGCCTCCGCCAAACCGCCGATGTATTTCTCAGGCTCTGGTAAATTGCATTGGTCAGCGGCCTGTTCCAGCACCACCTTGTCGCCAAAGATAATCGGCACACACTGCTCGGCTACTTCCTTGTTTTGCAAAAGATGCAGACACACCTCCGGGCCGATGCCGGCCGGGTCTCCCATAGTGACGGCTATTTTTGGCAGACTCATTTCCGGTTCGGTTGCCAAATGGGATCGATCATCTTCGCGTTCAATTTTTCCCATTGGGCAAGAAGTTCATCTACTTTGTCCGTACGTATAGTAGCGAGGTTTTTTTCCTCAGACACATCTTCAGTCAGATTATACAACTCCCAATCTGATTTCTTTCCGCGCTTGGGATTGCGCAGCAATTTCCAATCACCGTGTCGTATGGCCGTTCGGTCGCCTAATCGCCAATATAGTGTTTGATGAGGGATGCCTTTTTTTTGGCCCGTGAGGTAAGGGATAACATTTACTCCATCCAGAGGACGTTTTACCTCGGCCTTCGCCAGGGCCGTGCTCGTGGCAAAGAGGTCCAATGAGATGACGGGTTTATCGTATGTCTGCCCTTTGGGAACGGTTCCTTTCCACTGCATTAAAAAAGGAACGCGAACTCCTCCTTCGTAAACGGTTCCTTTACCTTCACGTAACGGGGCGTTGCTGGAAGTGAGTTCACGGGTGGGGCCGCCATTGTCGCTGAGGAAAAAGATCAGGGTATTCTCCTCCAGATTTTTTGCCCGGAGTTTTTTCAGAATTGCGCCGACACTGTCGTCCATGTTGGACAGCATCGCGGCAAAAATACGGCGTTGGATATCCTTGATATGCCCGAACTTTTTCATGTACGCATCAGCTCCTTGTAGAGGGCTGTGAACGGCGTTGTAAGGCACGTAAAGGAAGAAGGGGACATTGGCGTTTCGATCAATGAATGAGAGTGATTCCCGAGTGATGGCGTCAGTAAGATAGGTATGTTCTTCAACCGGCTGGCCCGCCCTTAGGATAGGGTTATCAGCATCATAGTCGGGCTCGGTGTTGCCCATATGCGTTGAGTAGATCAACTTGCCATCAGGTGAAATCAATCGGCCGGAACCGCCACCCGGAAGGGTCTTGCGGCGGAGCCAGGTGGTAACGCCTTTGTACGGAGGAGGCACGAAGTAATGACCTTCGTGAAGGAACCCGTAGAATTCATCGAAACCTCGCCTAATAGGATTGAAGTTTGCTGTGCCACCCAGGTGCCACTTGCCAAACAGGCCAGTGATGTATCCGGCGTCAACTAGGACATCAGCAAGAGTCTTCTCGCCTAAAGGCAAACCCGCCCGTGGGTCTTCGTTGTGGCGGCCCGTTGGATTGAATTCATAACCGAATCGTGTCTGGTAGCGTCCGGTTAATAGACCTGCCCTTGAGGCGCTACAAAAGGCCGCTGTTACATATCCTTGGGTAAAGCGGACTCCGTTTTTTGCAATGGAATCAATGTGAGGCGTTGGAATCTGTTGATTACCCTGACAGCCCAGTTCGCCGTATCCGAGATCATCAGCCAAAAGAATAACGATATTAGGGAGCCTGTCGGCAGCCGACAATAGGGAGTACCAGATAGAACCAAGTAATATTAGATATCTCATGGAAATATTATTTCTTTTTGGAAAGCGCGGGTGAGTCTTGAGCATTCATCTTCGGCAGTTTCTTTTTTAGTCCGATGATAATTTTTTGGTAGTTTAAATTCTTGGCGAGGTTGTTCCATTCATTGGGGTCAGCCGCATGATCATAGAGCTCCTCATCCCCATTAGCATAACGAATATAGCGCCACCTTTCAGTCCTCAAAGTGTGGTCATTACGGTGGAACGTTGTGAGTGCTGGATGTGGCCATTTGGCTTGGGGATTATTGAGGAGTGTAATCAGTGAGCGGCCTTCCAGTGTTTGTGGTGGTGCTGGCAGTTGGCAAAGTGCGTTGAGGGTGGGGTAGAGGTCAATCAATCCCACCGCGCGCGTACTTGTGCCTTTGGCAATGCCCGGACCGGCAAGGATAAGCGGCACGCGCGTGGATTCCTCCCACAACGACCGCTTGGCCCAATGCTCCTTTTCCCCGAGGTGCCAACCGTGGTCACTCCACAAAACGATGATGGTATTTTTCGCGTGCGCGCTTTCATCGAGCGACTTGAGCATCACCCCCACGCAGTGGTCCACAAATTCGGTGCAGGCCAGATAAGCTCTTACGGCATTCTTCCAATTGCCGGTTTGGGTAACCGAACGGTGGTTCAGCGGAGTCGTATGCATATAGCGTGTAATTTCCAGTCCGGCTGGCGGCAGATCTTTAAGGTCCTCTTTTATGATTTGAGGCAACTGCACCTTGGCTTCTGGATGTCGCCCGAAGAACCGCTTGGGGGCATACAAGGGTACGTGCGGCAATCGAATGCCAACGGCCATAAAGAACGGCTTCTTGAATTTCTGTTTCAGCTGCTCTGCTGCCCAGCGTGCATTCACCAGATCGCCGAATTCTTCCTCAGGTAAATCAATCGGCCCGAAGTCACGCACCTTGATATTGGGTACGCTTGAAATGGCTTTGATACGAAACTGCTTCAACCGTGCATCGCCCGCTGTTTTGAAGTCATGCCAGTCTTCGGGGTATTTATAGCGGCCGTGGTAAATTTTCCCGCGACCCATGACCTGATAGCCATTGGCCTTAAAGTGCGCGGGTAGGGTGTGAGCTTTTTTAAGGAGCGGTGATAAGTGATGAGGTTGATCCAGATCATAGATGCCCGAGGTCGAAGGAAGAACGCCCGTCAACAAACTCACCCGCGAAGGATTACATATCGGAGCCTGACAGTGTGCATTAGTAAAAAGCACCCCTCGTTTGGCTAAACGATCAATATTTGGAGTTCGCACCTGCGGATGCCCCTGTAAACACCCCACCCAATCGTTCAAGTCATCAATGGCGATGAAGAGGACATTTGGCTTAGTGATCGCCCAACCTGAGGCAGCAAAGCAAAAGCAAAAACTGGCGATAAGAATTCTCATGACGGCGACGCATCATCCCGCTACGACAACGACCCCGCAAGGAAAAGCAATCCATCCGCCGCGATTGGCGAAAATAGCCCATCAAACAGCCAAAAACACCTCGGTTTGGGCGAATGATGCCCTTGGATTGGCGAAACCTGCACATGAAACGCCGCGAACACCCCATGGATTGCCGAAGCCACCTCATGATCTGGCGGATAAAACCCCTGAAAACGTGGGATTCAATGGGTTCGATGCCCAAAGCACATCCCACACTTTTCCACACCATCCCAATTGGAATTCGAAGGTTTAGGGAATTTTACGGATTGGCTTCAGAGGGTTGCCAGTGAAAAAAAATAATTTTTCCTCTTGATATTTGGATAAATCGGGGTGATAATTTTTGCTTCCCCTGCTCGTAGCAGGGAAATTTAGATTAAGGTATAATATTATGGCAACAGGCAAAGTAGCTCGTTTTTTCGACCAAAAAG
>JAPKDK010000415.1 GCA_028872645.1 Verrucomicrobiota bacterium | reverse complement strand
CCAACAGCCAGCACAACACCAACGCCGTCACCGCCGCGCCCGCACCGCGAAAGGTAATGTACTGGAACACACGCAGCGGCGAGAGCCAGTCGCCCCATTGAGCGTGCCCGTTTGCCATCAGCCATTCCGGTAATTGACTTAAATAATAAAACATCCCCCTTAAATCAAATCTTCCAATTGCTCCAATCGCGCCGCACGCGACGCTTTCAACAACACTGTATCATCCGACTGCAGCCATTTGCGCAAAACGCAAGCAGCCGCTTCGGCATCCGGCACGGCTTCGGCTTTTACCAAACCCGCATCTCGCGCGGCACCAGCTGTGATCGCTGCATTCGCGCCCACAGCGATCAAACCATCCACCCTCGATGCCGCTCGCTCGCCGGCTTCGCGATGTGCCGATTCTGCGTGTTCGCCTAACTCAGCCATATCACCCAGCACGGCGTATCGTTTTCCTTTAACCTCCAAACTGGCCAGCGTTTCCAACGCTGCCACAACGGAATCAGCATTGGCGTTGTAGGCATCGTTTAGCCAGCACACGCCGTTTTTTTGTCTCAACTGCAAACGCATTTCCGGCGTGGGACATTCAGCCAAACCGCGCGCGATGGTCTCGCGATTGACACCCAATCCCGCCGCCGCCGCGATGCCAAGCGTGGCGTTGGCCGCTTGGTGGCGACCGAGCAGCGGCGTGGTGTATTCGCCGTTCCATTCCTCCGTTGGCGCGCGTACGACAAAATGTGTGCCATTTTCGGTCACTTGTACATTGTCCGCGCGCCAGTCGTTGGTTTCGCCGAAACCCACAGTAATCACTGGCGCGTTGCTGCGTTCAGCCATTGATTGACTCCAATCGTCGTCGCCATACAGAAAAAGTTTTCCACCGGCGGGCAACAATTCGCCGAGCACGCCCTCCTCGCGGGCGACGCCCTCAAGGGTTTTGAAAAATTCCAAGTGTTCGCGACCAATCCCTGTGAGGAGTCCAAATTGCGGCGCAGCCATTTTTACGAGCGGCATCAGTTCGCCGGGATGGTTGGTGCCCAACTCCAGCACCGCGGCGCGATGATGCGGTTCCATTAACAACAGCGTGGTTGGCACGCCGATGTCATTATTGAAACTGGCTTCACTGTGGAGCGTTTCCATCTTTGCCCGGAGCATGGCGGCCAGCATTTCTTTGGTGGACGTTTTGCCGTTGGAACCGGCGATTCCAAAAATTGTGGCGTCCATTTCCGCGCGATGGGCGGCCGCTAATTGGCCGAGCGCGAGGCGGGTGTCGGGTACCAGCAATGAAGGCGCGTTGCACGGGGTATCCACCACTGCAGCGACCGCTCCCGCTTCGATGGCGGCGGCGGCGAATTGGTTGCCATTGAAATTTTCACCGCGCAATGCGACAAATAAATCGCCACGTTGAAGCTTGCGGGTATCGGTGCACACACGCTGAAAGTTGGCGGGGGGGTCGATGCCGCGCGGTTGGCCACCGCAGGCTTCGATTACAAATTGGAGCGGTCGAGGTTCCATCAGTGGCCTTCGTGCAATGCGGCAAGTACAGCGCGTGCTTGTTGCCGGTCGTCGAACGGCATCACGATGTCTTCGATTTCCTGATAAGTTTCATGGCCTTTACCGGCGATGAGCACGGTGTCGCCCGGTTTGGCTTCACGGAGAATCTCGTCAATCGCTCGCGCGCGGTCCAGCTCGATGCG
>JAPKDK010000111.1 GCA_028872645.1 Verrucomicrobiota bacterium | reverse complement strand
AGGCGGAGTTGATGCGGGTGTTGGAGGAACAGAAATCCTTGCGCGCGCAAAAGCAGGAAGCACTTCCAGCGTTGGAAGGATCAGCCTAGTCCACGAAGGCTATTTCGTTGGAGAGGAGGAGTACTTGCACGTATTTTTCCCAGGCGTTGAGGGGCTTGGGTTTGTAGGTGGTGCCGAGGAATTCGCTTGATGCTTGCCATGAGGTGATTTGCAGGGAGCCGGCTTTTTTGTTCATGGCGTCGGCGATTTCTTTCTTGATGCTCACGGTGGGGTTCCACGTGAATTGATCCTGCTGTGGGTTGTTGAGTTTGTAATTGCGTTTGGTGGTGGCGAGGGCTTTGGGGTTGGTTACTTTGCCGCTGTATACAATAAAGTCAATTGTGTCTCCGCGTTTCACGGTGATGTTGGAAAGATTACTATCACGGCGGGTGCGGCGGACATCGCTGCGCCAGAGTTCCTTGCCGAGGCGGGCATTACCGTTGGATGTGCGGCTGTGGACAATGACGCCGGTGATTCCGTCCCACACATTTTCATCATAAAACTTACGCAAACTGTCACCCATTTTGTCTTCGCGGGCAGCCTCGGCGGTGTCATCGAGCTTGTGCTCGAGGCGGGCGCTCACGTCCACGATGGTGTCGGTGGGGGCAACCCAGCGGCGGATGACAGCCACGCTTGGATGCGCGCCTGGATGGCCACCAGTGGCGGTGAGTTCCAGTGGGCCGTAGGCCGGATTGTTGCCTTTCCAGACCTTGCCATCAGTGAAGGGGAACTGAAAAAATTTGATGGAATAGAGTTTTTGTTTTTCGTTGTATCGTTCGGCCTGGCCGTGGCCGTTGTACCAGGTTGGGGTGCTTTTCATGGCGCCGGTGGTGACGCCTCCGGTTTGCTGCTGAAGATAGCGCACGCCGAGTTTCAGCTCGATGGGCTCGGCGGCGCGCTGGTAGATCATGTTGTAAAGCGCAGAGATGCGGGCACGGTCGTCCTGGATGGCGGCGAATTCCTTGCGGTTGACCAGCTGATGAGCGAGGTCGGCCACCATGGGGCTGTTCATCATGAAGAGTGCCTGTTGGGCGACGGTGGAGGTAAAGCGTTGGCCGGCGGTCTTATCGGGGTTCGCAAAATCGAAGGTCTTTAAGGCGTCATCGAGGTTGCGGCGGTCAATAAGGGCATAGACGGTTCGGCGGTAGTTGGGGGCGCCACCTGTGAGGCGCAGGGGTTTTCCGCCCATGGAGAGGTCACTTGTCCCGGCCACGGTGAGCATGCCGTCGCGGAAGGCCTCGAAGTCCAGCCGCCGGCGATCCATTTTATAGTAATAGATGTTATTGGGATCCTTGACGCTGTAGCGCGGGTTTTCGTCACTGGTTTGCTGGTAGGTGTTGGACATGAGGATATGCTTGTGCAGTTTTTTCATGGACCAGCCGTGGGTTGTAAAATACCACGCGAGGTAATCAAGCAACTCGGGGTGGGATGGATCCATGGCGCGCACGCCGAACTCATTGACGGAGCTGACGATGCCCTTGCCAAAATGGAGCATCCAAATGCGGTTCGCCATTACGCGGGCGGTGAGGGGGTTTTCTTTGCTGGCAATGGCCTTGGCCATCTCGAGGCGGCCGCTGGAGTTCTTTGGGAAGGGCTGGCGATCTTCGCCGGATAGGATTTCTAAGAATTGGCGTGGGGCTTCTTTTCCACGCTGGTTGCGGTTGCCCTTGATCATGATTTTCTCGTCGTGGGGGTTGCTGTCCACAAGCACCATGGCCAGGGGCGGTGAGCCAGCGTGGTTGATCTTGAGGCTCTCAATCTTACCGAGAAAACGTTCGCGTTCTTCGCGCTCAAGGCCGCCGTTGCGGCGTTTGAGTTCATCGAAGTTGGATTTGCAGGGATGACCACGCTCAAAGATGACGCGTCGAACTTCTTCCATATTTTTCGCGTAGTCTTTGCCAAACTGTTTATCGAATTCCACGCCGAAGCGTTTTTGGGCGTCCTCCATGTTTTTGGGCGGGTCCATTTTTTCGCCGGGCTTGGCCTGGGCGCGCTGGGCAGTGAATTGCTGGATGGCAAACCGCCATTGTTGGTCTGCAATTTTGAACATGGAATCATAACGTTTCATGACTTGTCCCATGTTAGCGGGGGGATTTGTGGCGGGGAAATACTTGGCCACGATGGGGTTGATGCGTTTGGCGCGCTTGTTTTTCGGGTCGGGCTTGCTGAGCAAAGGACGCAGCTTGGCTTGGGCTTTGGCCAGATCGGCCGGAATGAAGCGGCCGGCGGCGTTGGTGGACACGTTTCCGTAGGTAACCCACGGGCCGAATACTCGGTCGTCCTCTTTCTTGCGGCGCATGTAGTTTTGCCAAGTATCGCCCACATCACCGATGAGCTTAACGTCGCTTTTCTTCTTCTTGCCTTTAGTGGATTTTTTAATCAACTCATCGAGCGTGCGCTCAAATTCGCGGCGTTTATCGCGCACGCGCACATCGTTCTTGGTATACATGTGGGTCCAATACATGTAAGTAGCGGCGTTTTGGCGCGAATTATTGTTGTTCTCGTATTCCTTTCCTAAACGGAAATCCTCGTATTTTTTTTCCAGGTCCTTCAGTTTGGATTGATAATCTGCAATATCGGAGCTGCCCGCGTAAGTGCCTTTGCTGCTTCCGTTGGCGGTCGAAGGGTTCAGTACGTATTTCCCATCCTTGAGTTTGTCATCATCGTTGGGTTCTCTGGAACTTTTGAACACGCCGTAGAGAGCGTAGTAGTCAGCAGTGGGCACGGGATCGAACTTGTGGTCGTGGCAGCGTGCGCAGTAGACGGCGAGGCCGAGGGTGCCGCGGGTCAGCACATCGATGCGGTCATCAATCACATCATCGCTATTGTCTTGGGGATTATCTTTGCGGCCGAGGGTGAGGAAACCCATGGCAGCAAGGTCGGCGTGGCTGGACTTTTGTTGGTCGGCGGCGATTTGCTCGATGAGAAACTTGTCATACGGCTTGTCTTCATTGAGCGAATTGATCACCCAGTCGCGGTAGGTGTAGGCATAGAGATAGCGCGATACGTTATTACGGCGGTTGTCCGCGCCGGTGGTGTCGGCATAACGGGCGACGTCCAGCCAATAACGGCCCCAGCGTTCGCCATATTGGGGGCTGGTTAGAAGGCGGTCGACGATCTGCTCGTAGGTTTCCTGCCCATTGGTAAAGCGCTGAATATCCTCATAACTCGGCGGCAGCCCGATCAGATCAAAATACACGCGTCGCAGAAGTGCCCATTTTTCTGCCGGGAGCGAGGGCACCATATTTTGTTCCTCGAGGGTTTTGAGAATGTACGCATCGATGGGGTTTTGAATCCAGCCCTTGAGTTTGCCGTTGAACACATATTCCGGTAGCGGCGGCGAGGGGGTTTTTACTTGTTGAAATGCCCAGTGCGCCTTGGCTTTTTCTTTGTCGGACTGGGTCTTAATAACGCCGACGGATTTGCCGGTCCGGGGATCGGGCGCGCCGCGGCGGATCCAGCTTTCGAGTTCAGAAATCTGCGCATCGGTGAGCGGATCTTTATTGGAAGGCGGCATGGGGTCGGCGAGGTTTTTGACGCGCTGAACCATGATGCTTTTGCCTGGATCACCCGGCACCACGGCGGGGCCGGTGTTGCCGCCATTGCGCGCGCCGCCTTTACTGCTGAGGTCCAGCCCGCCTTTGGTAGCGCCATCGCCGTGGCAGCCGTAGCAATTGTCCACGAGGATAGGCCGGATCTTGGCCTCGAAATATTCCTGGTCCGCCGGCGAAATTTGCTGGGCGGTTGCGGCGGGGGTGAGCCAAACCAAAACGACCGCGATCAGTGCGGTCGGTTGGAGTTTATTGAGTGTGCGGGTGAGGTTGTTTTTCATGGCACAAGTTTGCATCCGATATTTCCACGAACCCCGTGTGGGAGAGCGCGGGGTAATTTAATTTGTAAACTGTTGGTTACGCGATCACGCCTTGCACCACCGTGCCGCCTTGCGGCAGCGTGCGGGTAGGTTGGGTGAGCCGGAAATCCCGGCCGCCATTGCGGAAAGTGAGTTGTTCGTGATCGAACCCAAGCTGGTTGAGCACCGTGGCGTGCAAATCTTTCACGTGCACTTTGTTTTCCACGGCCGATCCGCCCAGTTCATCGGTGGAACCGTAGCCGATGCCGCCCTTAATGCCGCCGCCGGCGAGCACCGTGCTCATGCCGCGCGCATTGTGGCTGCGTCCGCCGCCGCCATCTTCGGTGGGGCTCCGGCCAAATTCGCTGGAGATATAAATCAACGTGTCCTCGAACAAGCCGCGTTCCTTGAGGTCATCCATCAACGCGCCCACGGCGGGGTCGAGTTCTTGGGCATTGCGCGCGGCGCGGTTGGCGATGCCGCCGTGGAGATCCCAGCCGCCTTGGCTTACTTGGACGAAGCGCACTCCGCGTTCAAGTAAACGCCGCGCGATCAGCAGCTGCCGGCCTTGGCCGTTGTTGCCGTACTTGGCGCGGGTTTCGGGTTTTTCGCCGGCGATGTCGAAGGCTTCGCGGGCGTCGGTTTGCATACGGTACGCCAGCTCGAAAGTGTTGATGCGCGCTTCGAGTGCGCCTTCGGCCTGTCGCTTTTGTTTGTGAATCTCGTTGAGCTTCAGCAGCAAGTCCAATTGCTTGCGCTGATCTTTTCGGCTGGCGAAATCGCTCTTGATGTTCTTGATGATGTCTTCGATTTTCGTGTTATTGGAATCCACAAAAGTGCCTTGGAACGCGCCGGGCAAAAAGGCGTTAGTGTAGTTGCGCGCGTCGGGCGAGTTGCCGGGGCGCATGGTGATGAAGCCGGGCAGGTTTTGGTTTTCCGTGCCGAGCCCGTACAGTGCCCAACTGCCAACCGCCGGGCGGATTTCCTGCATCTCGCCGGTGTTCATCATATAAGTGGCCGGGCCGTGCGCGGGGGCATCGGTGTAGAGCGAGCGGATGATTGCGATGTCATCAGCGTGCCGGCCAATGTTCGGCCAGATTTCGCTCATCTGCAAACCGCTCTTGCCGAACTTTGGAAACTTAAAGGGCGAGGCCAATAGCTTGCGGTTACCGGTCTGCTTGCCCCCACTCTTGTTGAGCTCCGGACGGGGATCCCACAAATCCATATGCGGCGCTGCGCCCTGCAAAAAGACGTGCAACACCCGCTTGGCCTTGGCCTTGTTGGGCGGCTGTTTGGGGGCCAACGCGCCCTTGCCGTCCTGGCTAAATCCCTGTTCGGCCAACATGCACGAGAGCGCTATTGCGCCAAAGCCGCCGCCCGCTTGCGTGAGCCATTGGCGGCGGTTCAAAAACAAATCCTCAGTGCGGGCCGTGTGATCGGCGCGGTTATATAGTGCGTATTCCTCGTTCATGGGTTTTTGGGTTGTTAGATTTTCTGAAAAAGCTTCTCAAAAAAATATACCACGAAATGGCGAACACGCAATGGGAAACTGCCTTTTTCCCAAAAAACCGTGCAGATCAAGCAGGCTGTGAAATGGGTGCGTCGCGTCATGGTAATTGATGATCGCCCGCTCCAAAACCTTAACTGCTGGGCATAAGTTTTCTGCCGGCCCAATAACGCGGCATTGAGTTTTGGCCGGTCACCGTTAGGGTTTCGCTATGCGAGGATTTGCAATTTTATTTATCGGCCTCATCGCCTTGAGTTTGCTCGGATGTGGCTCCGTCAGTCGAGAGCCCGGCCTCATCAAAGTGCTGCCACATTACCTCGATGAGCATGGCCGCCATACCATCGGCGTCACGCTGATCGATCGCGACCTTTATCAACAGAAGCTCCGCAACGACCCTGCCGCCGTGCACGGCGTGCGCTATAATGTTAATTGGCGCGGTAACTCAGAAATGACCGTGCGCCTCGAACTGCGCAGCACCAAAGCTGGGGTCGCCCTGCTCACCCTAGAACAACCCGGCTCACCCGAAAGCGGCGGTACTTGGACCCCCATCCTCATCGACGTCGACACCTACAAAAAATTTGGTCAACCCGAATCCTGGCGCGTCACCCTTTGGCAGGACGGCAAGCAAGTTGCCGAGCAAGCTTCATTCCTTTGGTAAAACAGCCGAACGGATTGAGATCGCCACGCTCTTCCTCAACGGGGTTATCCCCCAAACCCAGCCAGCCTTCACAGGGAGGCTGCGGGACCGCCCGATGCCGAAAAACTCAACCGAGACCTGTCCACACCTACCCCCCCCACGGCATCGGTGCGTCCGTGCGCTTTGCGCGCGGGTTGAGGGTTGAAAGTTGAGGGTTGATGGCCGAACCCATTTCCATCAACCATCGCCCATCAACCCGCAACCTTTTATCCTAATCCTCTGCACCGGCAACAGCTGCCGCAGCCACCTTGCCGAAGGCATCCTGCGCGCCGCGCTGGGTGATACCGCCACCGTAGCCAGTGCGGGATCCAACCCCACCGGCACGGTTCACCCAATGGCCATCGAGGTGATGGCTGAAATCGGCATTGATATTAGCAACCACACCTCCAAACATTTGAATGAGTTTCTAGAAAAAGAAGTGAACACCGTTATCACCGTGTGCGGCAATGCCGATGCCGCCTGCCCCACCTTCCCCGGCCAAGCCGCGAAACATCACTGGCCGCTTGATGACCCCGCGAAGGCCGAAGGCAACGAGGAAGAAATCCGTGCCATCTTCCGCCGCGTGCTGGATGAGATTCGCGTGAAGTTTGAAGTATACGCGCGGCAATGGATGGCTACTGGTTGAGCTTGTCAATTGAGCATTGGGCGCATTAAATGGCCGCGTGAATTTTCGTAAATGGATTTTGCTTTTGCCGGCCATTGCGATTGCGGTGCTTGAGATTGGCTGCGCCTCCTCCAAGCCTTGGCGGCCGGAGAAGCTGGGCGTGCTGGGGATGCTCGGCAAAAATTGGCAGGGGCGACCCATCGACCCTACGCCCACGTTTGCCGATGTGGCCTACGGCACGGACGCGCGGCATCGGCTGGATTTTTTCCAAGCGCCCGGCGAGGGACCACGGCCGTTGTACGTTTTTTTTCATGGTGGTGGATTTAGCGTGGGCGATAAATGGGGGCTGCGTTCTTCCGTGATCCGCGCCTTTCACGCGCGCGGCATTTCGGTGGCCTCGTGCAATTATCGGCTCGCCCAATCCAGCCCGTTGCCGCAGCCGCTGCACGATGGTGCGCGGGCGATTCAATTTCTGCGCAGCAAGGCGGGCGAATGGGGAATTGATTCCCAACGCGTTGCCGCCGGGGGCCATTCCGCGGGCGGGTTGATGGCGTTGTGGCTGGCCGCTCACGATGACTTGGCCGATCCCGCCAGCGACAATCCCATGGCCCGCCAGTCCACCCGCATCACCTGCGCCGCCACCAGCGATGCGCCCACCAACCTTGACGCCACGGTGGTGTTCGGATGGTTTGGCGTGGAATCGCTCCAGGAATACCCGAGCACCAAAGATTGTTTCGCCATTCAATCGCTCGATGAACTCACGCATCCACGCGTGATTGCCTTGGCGCGGCGGTGCTCGCCGTACTATCATGTGAGCGCCGATGACCCGCCCGTGTTTCTCAGCCACACCCGCGCTAAAAAACCAGTGACCCAACGCACCGGCCCCAACTCGTGGGTGCATCACGCCCTCTTCGGCCTCAAGCTGCAGGAAGCGATGCGCGCCGCTGGCGTGGAATGCGTGGTGCATTACAAAAACGGCCCCGCGCCGGAAGATTACCGCGACGGCGTGGACTTCGTGGCGAAGAAATTTGGCCTGAAGTAAACTGGCTAATTCTGCTTCGGCCGCCCCGCTTGTTTGGCGCGGATGAAATCTGAATGCTCCAGCCGCAGCAATTCCGTAGTGCGGCGGATGAGGTGCTCCTCGTACTTGTCGAGATCGCCATCGGCAAACGCCACGCGCCACATCGCCGTCAGCATCGCGCACTTTTGCTCGCGCGTGCAGCGTTGGTTGATGAGGTGAGTGTACGGAAACAAATCGGTGGCGCCTTCCGTCTCCGCTTTGGCTTGATCGAGCAGCGCTGTTACCTCCGCGCGTTTCAGTTTAAACTCACTTTCCAGCGCGCGCAAAACCGCCTGCGTTTCTTTCGGGTCATCCTTATAATCTGCCTCCGCCACCTCCAACAACAACGCCGCGCACGCCATGTGCAATTGCTCCGGCGAAATCTCCTCCTCCGCCTTGTTGCCGGTCGATTCAGTTTCCGACGTTGCAGTTTTCCCACCAAATAATTTGTCAAAAATTCCCATACGCGGGAAAGCTTAACGGGAAAGGATGAAGACGTCCACTCCGGGAGTAGCTAAGGACACGCACAGCGCGTCCCTACTGAAAACCAACCCGGGCCACCGGCCCGGGCTACATCCCTCGACTCTCGACCTATGCCCCTCGACTCCGCTACCCTCCTGCCTATGAGCGATTCTCTCAACGTCCTCGCCGTCGTCGGCAGTTTGCAGGAAAAATCCATAACGCGCGTCGCCGTGCGGCATGTGGCTGATGGGCTTGAAGCCGCCGGGTGCACCGTCGATTGGTTGGACCTCATGGAGGCGGATTTGCCGATGGTGAATACTGACACCACCTTCGGCGCCGCCCATTATGCCCCGCTCAAAGAACGCGTGCAGGCGGCGGATGTGTTGGTGCTGGGCACGCCGGATTATCATGGGAGCATCAGCGGCGCGATGAAGAATTTTCTCGATCATTTTTGGAAAGAATTCACCGGCAAACTTTTTGCGCCGATGGTGGCCAGTCACGAAAAGGGCCTCACGGCGCATGACCAAATGCGAACGGTGGCGCGGCAATGTTACGCGTGGAGCCTGCCGTACGCGGTGAGTTTCATGGAAAAAGAGGACGTGACTGATGGCGAAATTGTGAGCGACAAGTTTCGCGACCGAGTGGAAATGATGATCCGCGACGTGCAAGTGTACGGCGGTTTGTTGGCCGCTCAACGTCGCGCGGATCTCGCCGGCACAGATCCCG
>JAPKDK010000414.1 GCA_028872645.1 Verrucomicrobiota bacterium | reverse complement strand
CATGTCATCAACGAAGATGAGGACGAAGTTTGGTTTATCGGCCCCTTGGATGGAGAGCGCGATGAGGGCAAAAAAAGTCAGTAACGTTTTCATTTTTATTCTTTTACTTTGTATTGTCGGCGAAGACG
Organism: Verrucomicrobiota bacterium; assembly: GCA_028872645.1. Classification (GTDB taxonomy): domain Bacteria; phylum Verrucomicrobiota; class Verrucomicrobiia; order Limisphaerales; family UBA1100; genus JACNJL01. The sequence goes on along the minus strand of JAPKDK010000414.1, from coordinate 1,567 downwards.
TTCCAACTCCCTTTTCAATTTGGTAATTGACTGAATGTATCCACTATCACCGTAGCGACTCTTCATTTCCATAGGGTCTGTTTTCAAATCGAAGAATTCCCAGGTGTTGAGCTTCTCGTCGGGAAAGCGGATGAGCTTGAAGCGACCGTCAGTGACACCATAGTGAATTGGCACGCCGTGGCCGCCCGCCTCGTAGTAGTGGTAGTAATGTGTCTTGCGCCAGTCAGCCGGGGTCTTGCCACTTAAAAGCGGTTTGAGCGATCGTCCCTGCATATCCTTGGGGGTTTCGGTGCGGGCGATATCCAAAAATGTTTCTGCGAAGTCCAGATTGGAAACAAGCGCGTCGTTGGTGCTACCGGGTTTGGTGACGCCCGGCCAACGGACGAGCAGTGGAGTGTGAAGGCTTTCCTCGTACATCCAGCGTTTGTCGAACCAACCGTGTTCCCCGAGCCAGAAGCCCTGATCCGAGCTGTAGATGACAACTGTGTTTTTCGTGAGGCCGGAGTCATCGAGGAATTTAAGCATACGGCCGACATTTTCATCCACCGCCTTTACGCAACGTAGATAGTTCTTGATGTAACGTTGGTAGTTCCAGCGCGTGCGATCACGACCCTGGAGATTCAGTTTTTCGAATGCCTCGTTACGTGGACGAAAATGGCCATCGAAGATTTTGTATTGTTCCGGAGTGAACTTGCTGGAATAGCGGAACATCAATCGGCTTGGTCCGATGTCCTCGGCAATACCCATCTTGTGATTAGCTGGAGCCGCACTACGGCCGACATAATAGTCAAACAAGGTCGGTGGTTCTGGGATTTTGATTTCCTCGAATGTGTTGAGATGGCGAAGGGCCGGCTCCCATCTGCCGTGAGGCGCCTTGTGCTGGCACATCAGGAAGAACGGCTTTTTGGTGTCCCTTTGCTTGAGCCATTTTAACGCCTGATCGGTAATGATATCGGTGGTGTAACCGGTGTGATTAATGTTCTTACCGTTGGTGATCAGCATCGGGTTGTAGTACTGGCCCTGGCCCTTGAGCACTTCAAAATGATCGAAGCCGGTGGGAGTAGACTTAAGATGCCATTTACCGACGATTGCCGTTTGGTATCCTGCTTTACGAAGGAGTTTGGGCGCGGTTTGCTGTGAACCATCGAAGCTTCCCTTGTTGGTCAATTGACCGTTCAGATGCGAGTACTTGCCAGTAAGCACCACCGCGCGTGAGGGGGCGCAGATGGAATTCGAAACAAGGCAGTGCTCAAAGAGCATTCCTTCTTTAGCAATGCGGTCGAGGTGTGGAGTCGGGGCAATCTTTGCCAGCGGACCGCCATAAGCCGAGAGTGACTTGAGGGCGTGATCGTCTGTGAAGATAAAGAGGATGTTCGGCTTGGCCGTGGTTGCGGCCTCAGTCGCGCAGATCGCAATAAGGATGAAAAAGCTGAGCAGGAAATGAAATGTGCTTTGCATGAGGCTATTTCTTTTTGGGGTTCTTTTTGTTTTTATGATCAGTGGGGTTGTAACCATGCCAAACCCACTCGATGGCGTGGGGCAGGAATTGAATCTTGGCGTTACCGAT
>JAPKDK010000413.1 GCA_028872645.1 Verrucomicrobiota bacterium | reverse complement strand
GCCCAATCCATGCAGCCATCGGTGATGCTCACGCCGTATTTCAGTTCCTCCAGCGGTACGGGAAACTTTTGCGCGCCGGCATTCAAATTACTCTCCAACATCACGGAATGAATGTGACGATTGCCATCACCAATTTGCTCCAGCACATCCGCTAAAACCGCCGGTTGGCGTTCGGGATCCTTGCCGCTGTTGCCGTGGCTGCAATCAATCATTACCGACGGCGTGAGCCCCGCTTTCTCCGAAGCCGCCACCGCGCCCGCCACATATTCGGCCGAATAGTTTGGGCCGCCACTGCCGCCGCGCAAAATCAATTGGCAATCCGGATTGCCGCGCGTGGTCACCGCGCTGGCGCGGCCTTCGGCGGTGATGCCCAAAAAAGTCTGCTCCTGCGTGGCCGCTACGATGGCGTTCACCGCCACGTCGCAGTCGCCCGCTGTGGAATTTTTGAACCCCACCGGCATTGACAAGCCGCTCGCCATTTGCCGGTGCGTCTGGCTCTCCACCGTGCGCGCGCCAATCGCCGCCCAGCAGAGGCTATCGGCAATGTACTGAGGTGTGATGGGGTCCAGCAATTCTGTGGCCGTCGGCAGGCCGAGCTCCAGCACTTCGCCCAAAAACTCCCGCGCGATGCGCAAGCCGGCGGGAATGTCGCACGTCCCGTTGAGATGAGGATCCATGATCAACCCTTTCCAGCCGAGCGTGGTGCGGGGTTTCTCGAAATACACGCGCATCAAAATCAGCAGCCGATCGTTCAACTCATCAGCCAGTGCCTTGAGTTGGGCAGCATATTCGCGGCCCGCTTTTAAATCGTGAATGGAACACGGGCCGACCACCGCGATGAGGCGCGGATCCTCGCCGTGAATGATGGCGTGCAGTTCGCGACGCGCTTGGGTGACGAAATCGGTTTGGGCTTCCGTACAAGCCAGTTCAGCCACCAGTTCCGCCGGGCTGGGCAGCACCTCCGAGGAGACTACGCGAATATCGATTACGGGTTGCAAGGGGCGGGACTAAACATCATTCAGCTGCGTTTTGTAAAGCTCGCAGCACTTCGGGATCGCGCACATCCACCCAGCGCCCTGCGATTTCCACGCCTGCGATGGACTCGCCCGCCTTGAGCATCGCGCTCAATGCGTCGGTCAATTCATATTCACCGCGCGGTGATTTTTCCAACCGGGCCGTGTGTTGGAAAAGCGTCGGCTGGAAAATATAAATCCCGGCATTGTACCAAGCCGTTTCGCCATCCTTCAAAAAATTCTCCGCTCGCAATTCGTCCAGTTGCGCTTCCGAAGGTTTCTCCACCAAATGATTCAAACAAAACGCCCCGTCAAAAAAGAACAACCCGCCCTTCGTCACATCCTCACTACCCGTCACCGTCACCAACCCCGATAATTCACCGCCTCCCCAACGCTCCAGCATTTTCTGATACGTCTCGGGCTTCACCAAAATATCGCCATACGTCAGCAAAAACGCATCGTCACCCACGAAGCCCTTCGCCAATTCCGGCGCTTTCCCTGTCCCATCCTGCACCGTCTGGCGCGCATAAGAAATGCTCACGCCGAAATTCGCCCCATCGCCAAAGTGCGATTCAATCACCTCCGCCTTCCAACCGGTGATAACACAAAACTCAGTCACCCCTGCCTCGCGCAGGCCGGTGACAATGTGCTCCAAAATCGGCCGCCCCTCCACGGGCAGCAT
>JAPKDK010000110.1 GCA_028872645.1 Verrucomicrobiota bacterium | reverse complement strand
TCAAATCCTTCGCGTGCCGCCGCGCGTATTCCTTAGCGCCGCCGAGGCCGTTCTCCTCATTCGTCCACAACACCACGCGGATGGTGCGGCGCGGCTTAAGCCCACTTTTCATAATCAATCGCGCCGCCTCCCACGCCGCGAGACAGCCGCCGCCATCATCCATCGCCCCCTGGCCAACATCCCACGAATCGATATGGCCGCTCACAATCACAATTTCATTCGGCTTCTCGCTCCCGCGAATTTCCGCAATCACATTGCGCGACTTGGCCGGCGACAGCGTTCGCGCCTCCATTTTTAATTGAATACGAATCGTCTCCCCACGCGACTGCATCCGCGCCAGCATCTGTGCATCCTCCACCGACAACGCAGCGTGCGGAATGCGTTTCACCTTGTCATCGTAACGCATGTTACCCGTGTGCGGCGTCTGCATCGAGAACGGTCCAACCGACCGAATCAAGCTGGCTACCGCGCCCACCTTCGCAGCTTCCACCGCGCCCTCGCGCCGCACGATCACCGTCTCGCGATAATTCGTGAATGGCAAATTGAACAGCACTATCTTCCCCTTTGCTCGCGCCGCTTTCGTCTTGAGATCGCCAAAACTGTCCACCACCAACACCTCCGCCGTGAGCCCTTCCTTCGCCGTCCCCACGCTGCCTCCCAGCCCCAACATTGGCAACTCCCGCGGCCGAGGCAAAACCAACACCGCCGATTCCTCTCCGCGCACCCAACGCGGCACCATCACATCCTCTCCGTGCACATTCACAAAGCCATCCTTTTTCATCTCCGCAAGACACCAATCTATCGCCTTTTCCAAATTCGCCGACCCACTAAAGCGCGGCCCGAACGTGTCGCACAACGTCCCTAATCGCTGAAACGCAAACGCACTATTCGTCGCCGAGTGAACAAGCCGATTGGCTGTCGCTTGGTAATCCTTGGAAATCTCCGCCGCCATTAAGGCAGTCGGTAAGCAAATGAGAAACAGGATGCGTAGAGTCATTTAAAAATCCCCGTGGTCAACTTTCCGTCTTTATCGATGCTGCCGCGGTTCATGGCGGGGGTGTTGAATTCCATTACGATGTTGCCCTTGGCATCGAGGCCGATGATGCCGCCGCTGCCTTTGGCTTTTTTTAGTTTTATCTGAACGATGTCGCGGGCGGCTTGGGCGAGGGTAGAATTTTTATATTCCATATGCGCGGATATGTCGTGGGCGACGGCGTAGCGGATGAAATATTCGCCGTGGCCGGTGCAGGAGATGCCGCAGGTTTTGTTGTTGGCATAAGTGCCGGCGCCGATGATGGGCGAGTCGCCGATGCGGCCAAACTGTTTGCCGGTGAGGCCACCGGTGGAGGTGCCAGCAGCGATGTTCCCCTTGGCATCAAGTGCCACGCAGCCGACGGTTCCGAAGTAGTCGGCATGTTTCCCATCGAGAAAGGTGTTTTTGCCTTCCGCTTTCTTCTTTTTCCATTCCTGCAATTGGCGCCAGCGGTGGTCGGTATGAAAATAGTTAGGTTTCACCAGCTCCAGCCTCATGTTTTTGGCGAAGGCTTCCGCGCCTTGGTTGGTGAGTAGAACGTGCGGGGTGTGATCCATCACGGCTCGCGCGGCGAGTATGGGATTTTTCAGGGTGGTTACGCCACCCACTGCGCCGGCCTCAAGGGTGCGGCCGTCCATTAGTGAGGCGTCGAGTTCGTTGCGGCCTTCGCTGGTGAAGACGGCACCTTTGCCGGCATTAAAGAGGGGCGAATCTTCCATCACAATAATGGCTGCCTGCACAGCATCGAGTGAGCTGCCACCTTTTTTTAGGATAGCGTGGCCGGCGCGCAGGGAAGCCTCAAGCGTGGTGTGATATTCTTTTTGGCGTGCGGGCGTGAGCTTCGCCTTGTCCATGCGGCCGGCGCCGCCGTGGATGACGATGGCGACGGGGGATGCGGATTCAGTGATCATAGCGAGCGCCAAGAGCGCGAGGGGGAGTAGTTTGTACATGGTTTATCAACAATTGAATAGTTGTTTGGGTATCGGGCTACTTGTCCAGATTGGAGTTGATAAACTCAAAGCTGCCATCGTTTTCGGATGCGATTGGAGCGAGTGACTTGTCCATATCCTCGAGCTTACGCCCGAAGCCGACGGTGTTCACGCGCACTTTTTTGTCTTTATTGAGGTCGGTAATCAAGCGGCGGACGGGGAGATCATTGCCCACTTTGAAAATGCCATCAGTCATCAGCCAAATGGTGTCGGGCTGTTTCTCGCCAAAGGCTTCGCGCAATGCTCCGCGCGGGTCGGTGCCGCCGGCGGCCGGGATGGCATTCACCCAAGGCTTGATGCGTGCTATGTTGTTTTTGGTGGCCGACAGTGGCTCGCCATCCATCGGCAAACTGGCGCTGTGATAGAAATAGATGAAGAACTCTTTTTTCGGGCCGATTTTCTCGAGAGTGCGATAGAGCGCGTGCTTGGCAAGTTGCAGGCGTTTGTCGATGCGCATGCTGCCCGAGCAATCGAGAATGAATACGTAACGAGTGCCCTTACCATTCTCAGCAATTTTGGGAAACAGGTTTGGAATTTTCCCGCCGATCACGGGTTGCGGTGTGGCGCAGCAGCCCAGAACGCCGGTGGCCGCACGACCCATAGTCACCCCCCCGGCGGATTCACGATGGGCCAGCACAATTTTCCCGACTGCGCCAATATCTACATCATCCGATTGCCGCGCGGATCCGTCGGCGGTCACGAGCTGTCCCTCGCCTTTGTTGAGGCCGCTCATCGCCTCGGGCGGCGCGCGTTTTTCATCCGCGCCGCTCCAGCGCGCGGTGCCAAGATCGCAGGTGGAAAGATTGCGTGTGGCGCCTAGCACGGTGGTGGGCCGGCCGATGTCCGCCCCTTGGATGAGCACGTAGCTGATTGCTTTGTGTGGGAGGATGCGGCCGATGGCTGGATCGTATCGTGCCCAATCGTCGCGCGCGGCTTCATTGGCCGCTTCGCGGTCGGCATCGCAGGGCGACCATAAAACCTCCGCCGAACCAAGCTCGGCTCGCAACGCGGGCAGTGAGAAGATGGCGGCCGGGTGACCGGTAAAGTCATCCCGTTGTGGACCAAAAAAATCCCGTTGCGTTGCAGGCGTGAGCTGCCATGGGAGGCGGCCTCCGTTATCGTTGGATAAAGCAATCAGGGCCGTGGCCATTTGCCCAAGTTGGCTCACGCATTTGACGCGGCGGGCTTTTGCCTTGGCGCGCCCGAGTACCGGGAGCAGCAACGCGGCCAGTACTCCGAGGATTGCAATTACCACCAACAGTTCAATCAGCGTAAATCCGCGTCGTTGGCCGGATGGATTGGGTTGTGTGAGTGGCATGAGCGGACATTGAAACGCCTTCACGCGCCATGGCCAAGCGCAAAATGCGGTCGTTGACATTCGCTCTCGGCACGGTAAAAGTGCCGCGTGCTTGAAACCGATTTGAAAATTCGACCCGCCACAGTGGAGGATTCCGCGTTGTTGCTGGAATTTATTCGTGCCATTGCCGAGTTCGAAAAAATGGCGGATCAAGTGGAGGCCACCGAGGCGACAGTGCGCGAAACGCTTTTCGGTGAAAACCGCCAGGCCGCCGTGGAGGGGCTTATCGGCGAATGGCGCGGCGAGCCGGCGGCGTTTGCCATTTATTTCCACAACTACTCCACCTTCACCGGTCGAGCCGGATTGTATCTTGAGGATCTGTTCGTGAAACCCGAATACCGCCGCCACGGCATCGGTCGGAAAATTCTGGCGCACCTTGCGAACATAGCCGTGGAACGTAATTGCCCGCGCTTTGAATGGGTGGCGCTGGATTGGAACCAATCGGCGGCAGATTTTTATGAAACTCTCGGCGCGGAACAATTGAGTGATTGGCAATCATTCCGCATAAGCGGAGAGCCGTTGAAAAAACTGGCGCAGACCGCGTAATTAGCCGCGACTACTTATTGACAATTAGTCGCCGCACTGTTAACAACCTCCCCCGCGGATGTCCCCCATCCGCCTCTGGTCGCCAGCGGGATACCCCATACCCCTCCCCGTTGGCGGCCTCTTTCTTTTAGGATGTGAATAACTTGTGCATAACATTAAGAAGCCGACATTGACAAATATTACCCAAAAGGTACGTTTACGTACTATCTTGCAATTGCGCGATAGTGCGTGTGCGTGGTAAATCTGAATGGAGATTGAATAATGCGGCTCATGAAATATATTTGGGTTTTGGTGGTAGGATTGGGTGTTTCGATCGGTTGTACAGTGCTGGATGGCTGGGTGAGCAATCCATATGAGAAAAATTATTTCCCGCTGATTACTTCCACCGACTCGCCTGTGCCGGTCGGGGAGCCAGAGATTCAACAAACGCTGATGCGTCGCCATGCGGAGCGGGTGGCTTTGCATACCGGCGGCGGTTGGGGAATTCTGGGTGAATCGGAATTCAATACAGCTCATTCCCCCGGCAATCGGCAACTTAAAAATCAGGCGCGCGCGGTGGGGGCGGAGCTGGTGGTGCACTCCCGGGAATTCGACCGGCGCGAACAGGAATGGATACAACGTCGCGAATACGAGCCGGGCGAGCGCTTCACGGTCAAGGGCACCACCATCGAGCGCCCCGGCAAGTGGGTGGATCGCCATGAACCGGTGACCCGCCAATACCACAATTACCGCACCACTTTTCTGCGTCGGCGCGGGGAATAAATCCTTAATATTTTTAAGGACAAATCGCGCGCGAATGGCTACACTTTTTGCCATGCGGTTCGCATATATTTTTGGCCTTTCAGGATTCCTATCCGCAACTCTGTTTTCGCAAGATGCCCCTATTCCTGCTGGTGCGCCCACGCGCGGCATGGCGTTGCCGGACAAGCTCAAGGCGGCGGCTCCGAAACTGGCCGCGCGCTATAAGGCCGAGTTGGCTCAGGCCGAGGCCGGCGATGCGCTGGCGCAACACGAAGTGAGCGAACTACTGGAATGGGGACAGGGCGTGCCGGTGAATTTGTCTAGAGCGTTTGAATGGGCCAAGAAATCCGCCGCTGCCGGTCATGCACTGGGTCGGTTCCGGCTGGGGTTGATGTATCGCTTTGGCACCGGGGTGGAGCCGGATGAAAATAAGAGCAATGAATTCTTGAAACAAGCCGCCCCCGGCCTGCCCGCGCTGGTCAAGTCAGGCAATGCCACGGCAGCGCGCGCGTTGGGGTTGCTGCATTATCGCGGCTGGGGCGGGCTGGAGATGGATAAGGCCGCGGCGCTGAAAATTTTTGAACAGGCGGCCAAGGCGGGTGATCCCTTTTCTATGTCGGAAATGGCCGATCAATACTGGGACGGCCTCGGCGCGCGGCGAGATCGCGATCGGGCACGCAAGTTGTACCGCGAGATGTTGCCCATGTTGATGACGCTGGGCGAGCAGGGAAACGTGCGGGCGATGTTTGTGGCGGGCAACATCTGGGCCAGTCATCGCCATGGGCGGCGTGACTACGCAGAGGCCATCCGCTGGCAGCGACCCATCGCGGAGCAAGGGTTTGCCCAGGCGCAATTCATGCTCGGTGCTCGCTACAGCAAAGGGCAGGGAGTGGCGCTCAATGATGCGCTGGCCATGGAGTGGTATCGCAAGGCGGCGGCCAAGGGGAATTCCGGCGCGATCAATAATATTGGCTGGATGCTGGGCTACGGTCGCGCTGGCGAAGGGGCGGCTAATCCAGACAAAGCGATCGAGCATTACCGGCGCGCGGCCGAAAGGGGTAATCCGGTTTCCCAAAATAATGTGGGCCTGCGCCTGAAACTGAACCTGAAAAATGAAGGCGACACCGAAGAGGAAAAAGCGGCTATCCTCAAGGAACGTTTTCAATGGCACCGGCGCGCTGCGGAAAATGACAACGCCCGCGGTCAATTCGAGCTGGCCGGGATGTACGATGCCGGCGAAGGCACTGACCCCAACCTGGCGCTGGCGGTGAAGTGGTACCAACGCGCGGCGGAAAACGACAACGTGGAAGCGCAACTGGCGTTATCCAAAATCTATCAAGGAGGTCGCGGCGTGCCGCAGGATCACGGGTTAGCGCTTAACTGGCTTGCGCGTCTCACGGAATTTAATCGGGATGAGGATAACCAATCGTTTACCAGAGATCGTCAGTCAGCCAAGAGCGCATTGGAAATCTATGGGCAGCTTTCCGCCCGCCTCAATGACGGCTGGCCCGTGCGCATTGGCAAGCCGAATGGAGTCGGAGCGCCTCCTGAGGATGCCCTGCCTGCTGAACTATTCCAACACGCCGCTTGCCTCATCTATGGCTTTGGCATCGAAAAAAATGAACCGGAAGCCCTGCGCTGGGTGCAGCGTGCGGCGGACCGCGGCTTCGCCGACGCGCAATACGTACTCGCGGTTCGCCACGAGCAGGGCCGTGGCATGGCACTTGATGACAAAAAATCTTTTGAACTCTACAAAAAAGCCGCCGATCAGAGTCACTCCGCTGCGGCTAATCAACTGGGCGTGAAACTGCTCCTTGGCGAAAGCGCCGCGCGCGATGCTGCTGCGGCCCGGAAATATTTCACCCGTGCCGCAAAGGGCGGCCATGCTGACGGCATGTTTAACCTTGCCGTGCAACTGGCCCCGACGGATGAAGCGGCGGCGGTGAAATGGTACCAACGCGCCGCACAGCTCGGTCAGCCCCGGGCGCTCAATGAAATGGGTGTGCGCCTGTTGGCCGGTCAGGGCGTCCCGAAAAACACAGAAACTGCTGCGCGCAGTTTCCGGCTGGCCGCCTGGCAGGGGCACAGGGAGGCCCAGTTTAATTTTGCCGTTCTGCGCCGCGCGGGCCACGGGGTTGATGCGGATGAGGTGGAGGCCTTTGTGTGGTTGTGTCAGGCCGCCTTGAGTGGCCATGAGGTTGCCGCCCGGCAGTTATCGGCATTGTCTCCCAAACTTACAGCCGCACAACGCCAAACCGCCATCGGTAAAGCCAACACCTGGCTGCCCCAACTCCATGTACAACGTGGGGATAACCAGTAAACCAAAAGGAGGAATAACATGAATCGAACCATCCAGTTGATGGTGCTGACAGTTGCCCTGTGCGCAGGATGTGAGTCCACACCGAAGTCACCATTGAACGAGTTGGAAATGCGCGGCGGGTTGGTATATTTGAAAGGCGACCCCGTGCCGTATACCGGCGAGAACACGATGACCAATCCGAGTACAGGCCGAAAATTTGTGTTTAGCTACAAAAACGGCCGCAAGCACGGACGGTTTGAGGAATGGTACAGCCGTACCCAGCGCCGCGCCGTGGCGGAATGGCAGGATGGGAAAATCATCTCCGGCACCTCATGGAAACCCGACGGCACCGAAGGCAGCCGCGTGGTGAACGGCACGGGCGCCCTCATTCTATTTCGCTCCGACGGCACCCGCGAGAGTGAAAAAACCTATCGCAATGGGGTGCAAGTCCCCAGCGCATCCGGTGGGAAGAGCGCCCCGCCCCCACCCCCTACCGAGCCGCCGGTGAAACACGCCTCGGGTATGTACATGGATACCGTCACCGGCCAGCCCTTTCACGGTATCTACGATTATTACATCGATGGAATCAGGTTCAAAGGCCGCATGAACCACGGCCACCGCGACGGGCTCATACGGTCGTGGTACACCGGCGGTGCGCCGCTGATGGAGGCGGATTATTCAGAGGGGAAAATTAACGGGCGTTTTGTGGAATGGTACCCCAACGGAGAACGGATGGTGGACGCCATTTTCCAGCGAGGCAGATTGGTGCGTGCTACTTCGTGGAAACTTGGAGGCAAGGTAGCTTCGGAATTGCCGACGGGCACGGGCGCGCTGGTTTTGTATTACCCTCAAGGCAGCAAGCGCCGCGAATCAGTTTATGAACAAGGCGTGAAAGTGACGCGCAAGATTGAATGATCCGGCACTAAAAAACCCCGCCCGAAATCGGGCGGGGCTTAAAACCTTTAAGCGTGTGCGTTGGGTTTTGTGTGATTAGTAGAGCAAGCTCTTCCAGTTTTTGCCGGCCGCCTTGCTTAGGCGGGATAACTCCTTGGTGCGGTGCTTGAAATGGAGGTTCATTTCGCGTTGCGCCAGAGTCCAGTTAATCCGCTTCAGGTTACGCCGGAACGTATCTTTCTTATTCTCGCGGAAGAACTTAGGCCCGCCGGAGTAGCCCACCTGGTGGAAACGGTGGATGGTCAATTTCTCAAGCATGGTGTACTGCTGGCGTGGGCGTCCGCGCGTGTTGGTCGGAAACGTGGTGTACGGAGTACCGTGTCCAAACTCCAACCAATCAGAGAAAGCCTCCACGAGTTCAGCCTGACTGCAGTTCCAGTTCACCTGAAACACATGCAGCGTGTTGCTCCCGCTCGCCGCCACGGCGTCGCCGCCTCTGGTTTTGTGCGAGGTGCCGCTGCTGGACACCACAGGGGCGTTCGGCAGTATGGTGTAGTTTTTGTCTTTGCTCAGGGAAGCCAGCCATTTTTTGTTGGCTGCATCCTTGGCAAACGGGCCTTTACCGCTGCCCAGATCGCGATCCATTTCCCAAAGGTAAATGCGGCTGATTGCTGAGCTCGGTAGTTTTTTGTAGCATGAAAAATCCCAGTCATCGCGAGTTAGGGAACTCATGGTCCATTTTTTATTATTCATTTATTGAGGTATTTGGTTGTGCTTTCTATGGTTCTAAAGAGTATTTTTACTAAAAATTCCAGTTAGGAAGCGGCAAAACCTATTGGATTTAGGCCATATGTCAAGTGACATTTCGAGGCGAGATTGTATATTGTAAACATTATAAAGTTACAGATGTTGGGTTTTTAATAAATATTCATGTTGGTTGGTCATTTTTTTAACATTCTTATCAGCTCCGTCCACGAGGAAAAAAGTAAGGGCATGACCAATGGGGTGGCTCCAGTCGAAGCGGACTCGCTTAAATATTTTATTATAGTATGCCAACCATACACTATATTTAGGGGTGAGGCAAATGACAGTACGCGCTTTTTTTTCACTGAGTTTATTTCGCCACATG
>JAPKDK010000109.1 GCA_028872645.1 Verrucomicrobiota bacterium | reverse complement strand
TGGATGAGTTGAGGATGAAAATAAATCCGCAGCTTGACCAATTACCGGTGTATCATGGCGGCCGCCCTTTGGAGGAGGTGGCGCGCGAATTAGGTTTGCCAGCCGCCGACCTCATCAAGCTCGCCTCCAACGAAAACCCGCTCGGCCCCTCTCCAAAAGCGATCGCCGCAATGCGCGACAAAGCGGCGGAAGTACATTTGTACCCGGATGGAAATGTGTTTTACCTTCGCCAACGTTTGGCAGAGAAACTGGGCGTCACCCCGGCCAACCTCATTTTTGGAAATGGCTCCAATGAAATTATTGAGTTTGTGTCACGCGCAGTGCTCGGGTCGGGCACGAACATCGTGGTGTCGCAATATTGTTTTGCCATTTATCCCATCGCCGCGCACCTCGCCGGTGCGCATTGCATTTCAGTACCCGCGAAAGAATTTGGCCACGATCTCGACGCAATGGCTGCGGCCATCACGCCGGAAACTCGCATCGTGTTCGTGGCTAACCCCAATAACCCCACCGGCACGCGTGCCTCCAACGAGGCGGTTATGGATTTGGTGAACAGCGTTCCCGATGAAGTGCTGCTGGTGATGGACGAAGCGTATTTTGAATTTATTGATGACGCGCCTGATTTACTACCGCTCATTTCCGAAAAACAAAACCTGCTGCTGATGCGGACGTTTTCAAAAATCCACGGACTTGCCGGATTGCGCGTGGGCTACGGCATTGGGCATCCCGACTTTGTCGCTGCGTTAGAAAAAATTCGGCAACCTTTCAATCTCAACGCGATGGCCCAAGCCGCTGCGCTAGCGGCGTTGGAGGATGACGAGCACGTCCAGTCGACGCGCAAAAACAACGCGGAAGGTCTGCGGTTTTTTGAAAATGCATTTTCCGATATGCGCATTGAAATAGTGACCTCGCACGCCAATTTTATTTTGGCCAAAGTCGGCGATGGAAAAACAATGTTCGAACAACTGGAGAAGAGGGGCATCATTACGCGCGCGATGGGCGGTTATGGGTTGCCGGATTGGATTCGTTTTTCCATCGGCACGCCGCTGGAAAATGGCCGTTGCCTTGCCGCGCTGGCAGATTTGCGTTGAACGCGCGGCCCTTTCTCCGGATAGTCCCCAGCGAATATTGTCCCAGTGAAACCCACCGATCTCAGAGGAATTCTGCAGTACATCCCGCGCTTCCGCGACAAGACGTTTGTCATCGCGGCCGACGGCGCGGTGGTAACGCACGTGAATTTTGCCAACCTCCTGCTGGACATCGCCGTGCTGCGGTCCCTCAACATTCGCGTGGTGCTCGTGCACGGCGCAGCGCAGCAAATCGCCGCACTCGCTGACGAACAATCCGCCACGCCGAATAATTTTGACAGCACGGGCGTCACCGATGGAGCCACGCTCAAACTCGCCCTCACCGCCACCAACGGTCTCACACACGAAATCCTTGAGGGCTTTGCCACCAACGATCTTCGCGCCGCCAAGGCCAACGCCGTGGTGGCCCATCCGCTCGGCATTCTCGATGGCACCGACCATTTGCACACCGGCAAAGTGGAGCGCGTGGACGCTGAATTTTTGCAATCCCTGCTCGCGCAAGGCATTACGCCAGTCATTCCACCCTTGGGTTTTGATGGCGAAGGCAACACATTTAGATTAAACAGCGATGCCGTGGCACTCGCGGTGGCGAGAGAATTGAAGGCCACTAAGCTGCTTTTCATATCCACCGAAGATGGCCTCAGCACCGATGGCCAAATCATTCGCCAAATGATCGGCCCCAAACTCGAGGCGTTATTAACGGAAAACGCGGAAAGCATCCCCGCGCTCCAACGCTCCAAAGCCCAACACGCCGCCGAGGCCTGCGCCGCGGGCATTCCACGAGTGCACCTCATCAACGGACTGGTGACCGAAAGCTTGCTCGCGGAGGTGTTTTCCAATGAGGGCATCGGCACGTTAATTTTCGCAAACGAATACCGCCAAATTCGCCCTGCCCAAAAGCGCGATGCCGGCAGCATTCTGCGGCTTACGCGTGATGCAATGGAAGACCAGCGATTGCTGGAGCGCAGCGAGGCGGCCATCGAGAAAGAGTTGGGCACTTATTTCATTTATGAAATTGACGGCAATCCCGTGGCGTGTGTGTCGCTGCGCGAATTTGGCGACGTCGGCGAGCTGGCGCATTTGTACGTGAGCCCCTCGCACGGCAACGTGGGCATCGGCCAAAAGCTGGTGCAGTTTGTGGAAGACACCGCGCGCGAACGCGGGTTGGGCTCGCTGATCGCGTTGTCCACGCGGGCGTTTACCTATTTCCAAACCAAAGCCGACTACCGCGAAGGACTGTCGGGCGACTTACCCGAGGCGCGGCGCGCAGAATACGAAACACAAGGCCGCAACTCCAAAGTACTCATCAAGGCGCTCAACGACTAATGGCCAAGCCCAAAAAATTATCGGACGTGATTCTCACTGGCTTCGTGTGCCTAATGATTGGCTACGGTACCGGAACGGTCCTCACCGAGCGAAAAAAAATGGTGACGCTCGAGCACAGCCTCATGCTCAAGTGGAGCGATGGCGTGTTCGATGACCCACCGCTGGGCGCGCACGTTTTCCTGGAACCGCACATGAACGGCAAGTCCGTGCGTCTGCGCGTTTACATCGGACGTGATCAGCCGCAGTTTTATATGCCCGGCCGCATTGGTGAATTGGACGTCACCGACACCGCTGAAGAAGCCGCCGCCAAGTGGGGCAAACTCCGCTGGGAAGCCGACGGCCTACACATCGGTGTGAACGGCAACCGGACGCGCCGCTTCATCCCGCGCGCGCAGATCCTGCCCATCACCCAATGAAACTCCCGGCCGCCTTCGGCGACGCCTGCGAGCGGCTGGGCGTCTCCCTCACCGAACATTGCCTGTACGTCAATGTGGCTGCGCAGACTCTTACGCAATTCCACGGTGTCACCGCAAACACCTTCACCGCCTCCACCTCCAAACGCGGCACGGGCCAGCAAACGGATTCCTTCCAAACCCCCCTCGGCCTCCATCGAATCGCGGAAAAAATCGGTGCGGACGAACCTATCGGCACCATCTTTAAAGGCCGCCGTCCTATTGGCCCCGATGGAAAAGGGGACTCCGAGGCGCACATCACCGACCGCATTTTGTGGCTCGCTGGACTTGATGCGGGTTTCAACTTCGGCGGCACAGTCGACAGTCACGACCGATACATTTACATCCACGGCGTGGGTGACGAATCGCACCTCGGCCAACCGGATTCGCAAGGCTGCATCCATCTCGCCGCCACGGATTTGCTGCCGCTCTTTGACGCCGTGCCCGAGGGCACGCTGGTGTTCATCAGTGAAAACTGACTTTTCCACGGGCGCTATTTGCGTTAACCTTCCCTTCCCGATGAATTTACCAGAACAAATGACCGCGCTGGCAAAAAACGCCAAGGCCGCCGCGCATCAAATGACGCGGCTGAGCACGGCGGACAAAAACGCATGCTTACTCGCAATGGCTGATGCCATCGAAACCCATGCTATGTCCATAAAAGAAGCCAACGCGATGGATATGGGAACCGGTCGCGCGATGGACTTGTCACAGCCGATGCTCGATCGGTTATTGTTGGATGACGCGCGCATTGCGGGGATGGCGCGGGGACTTCGCGAAGTGGCGGAATTGCCCGATCCGGTTGGGCGTGTACTCGATGAACGCGACCGGCCCAGTGGCTTGAATCTCAAAAAAATCGCGGCGCCCATTGGCGTAGTGGTAATGATTTATGAATCGCGCCCAAATGTGACTGCCGATGCGGCGGGATTGTGTTTCAAATCCAGCAACGTGACGATTCTGCGCGGAGGCAAAGAAGCGCTGCATTCCAATCAAATCATCGCGCGGCTAATGGCCGAGGCTGGCCAAAGCGCATGCGATGCGTTTCCCGAACACGCAATCCAAATGGTACCCACCCCTGATCGCGCGGCGATTCCCGAGCTACTTTCCCTCACCAAATGGATCGACGTTTGCATCCCGCGTGGCGGCGAAGGGCTCATCCGCGCGGTGACAGATTGCTCTAAAGTTCCGGTCATCAAACATTACAAAGGCATTTGTAGCGTGTACCTCGACGCCGAAGCTGATGCAAAAAAAGCCATCGCAATCACTGTGAATTCCAAAACCCATCGCCCCGGCGTTTGCAATGCGATGGAGACCTTGCTTGTGGACGAGGCCATCGCGCCCGCATTGCTGCCGCAAGTGGCGGTGGCGTTGCGCGAAAAGGGAGTGGAGTTGCGCGTGGATGAGCGGGGCGCGAACATTCTCGGCGACGGCCTCACTGCCGCCACAACGGCGGATTGGGATACAGAATTCCTCGACCTCATTTGCGCGATCCGCGTGGTGAGAGGCGTTGGCGGTGCCATCGCGCACATCAACACGCACGGCTCCGGCCACACGGAATCGATTGTGACAGAAAATGAATCCACCGCGCGGCGTTTTCAACAAGAAGTGGATTCGTCCACAATTTTTTGGAATGCTTCCACGCGATTTTCCGATGGCGGCGAGTTTGGCATGGGCGCGGAGATCGGCATCAGCACCGACAAGATCGGCGCGCGCGGCCCGATGGGATTGGAAGAGTTGACCACCTACAAATGGATCGGCGAGGGCAACGGACTAACTCGCGCCTAATGGACGTCGCCACAAAATCCGAGCGCATCCGCAGCGCCCTTCCCGAAGACGGCTTGTTTGACGGGCAAGCGTGGAGAATCGCTACGAAGCCCTTTCCGCTCGATGCCAAGTTCGCCCGCGAACTGGAATCGCTTGGGCGCGTTTTGCTTAAATTTTATCGCGCGGCGGATTTGTTGTACCGCCACAGCATAACCGGCAAACAACCGACGTGGGTGGCTGATTGGCTAGATCAAGGAAAGCCGCAGTCGCTGCTCGATTGGCAACGACACGCAGGTTTCAAAAATTCACTACCCCGCGTGTTGCGTCCGGATATTTTGCTCACTGAAAACGGATGGCATATCACCGAGCTTGATAGTGTTCCCGGGGGCATCGGCCTCACCGGTTGGTTGAATGAAACCTACGCTGAACATTCCGAAGTGTTTGGCGGCGCGCGCGGAATGGTGGATGGCTTCGCGGGGATTTTCAACGGTGATGGGCCGGTGCATGTGATGGTGTCCGAAGAATCAGCCACGTACCGCCCCGAGATGGAATGGCTATGCGCGCGGGCCGGCAAACGCTTTGCCGTACGCGATCCGGGCTTTGACACTTTTTCTGAAGGGGATGCGGCGTATCGATTCTTTGAGTTGTTTGATTTGGAAAATGTGTCCGCGCACGCGGCACTATTCGAAATGGGGGCAGCCAATAAAATCCAACTCACGCCGCCGCCCAAAGCACATTTGGAAGAAAAAATGCTGTTCGCACTATTTTGGAATCGAAATCTGCGGGAATTTTGGCAGCGGGAATTGGGTGGGAAATTTATGCGGCAGCTCGAGCAAGTCATCCCTCGAACTTGGGTGGTCGACCCCACGCCATTGCCCCCGCATGCAGCGCTGCCGGGGCTGGAACTCACGGACTGGCGGCAACTGGGCACTCTATCCCAAAAAGAACGCCAATTTGTCCTGAAACTTTCCGGCTTCAACGAACGGGCGTGGGGCGCTCGCAGCGTACGATTGGGAAATGATTTATCGCAGACCGACTGGGCAGCCGCTGTGTCCGAGGCCATCGCGGGCTTTGGAGAGTCACCGTGGATTTTGCAGCGTTTTGAAAAGCCCCGGCGTGTACAGCACGAGTGGTTCGATTTTGGATCTGGAGAAGCCCAACAAATGCCCGGTCGTGTCCGTTTGTGCCCATATTATTTTATGCAAGGCGAAGAAGAGGTGAAACTTGGCGGTGTCTTGGCTACAATATGTCCGGCGGATAAAAAAATTATCCACGGCATGCGCGATGCAATTCTTGCGCCATGCGTGATCAGCTGATTAGCGAAGCTTCTCGGGGAAATCTGTGGGCACAGTGTAATTCAACTGTCCGTGAATCATTTCGCGTTGAGTGGATATTTGCGAGGGCTCAACGGCAAGTTTTTGCACCGCTTCATTGAAAGCCGGCAATTCATACTGCGGCGGCGTGGCGCGGAAACTGGCATCTGGCCGCGTAGGCACAGGCTTAAGCCCACCGGGTTTCCTGGGGGGCGTACTGGGCCGTGAATCTTTTGAGCCACTAGGTCGTGAACCTGTCGAGCCGCGTGGGCGTGAACCTATTGAGCCGCGTTGCGGAAAACGACTACCACTTCCCGAGGTTGGCTTTGAGGCAAATTTTGGTTTTTCGATTTTGAGGTCGTAGGTATTTTCCCCAACTTTCACTACCACGGTGCTGGTGGCCACATCAACGCTGATCACTTCCACCCCATCCTTGGATTCTTCCGGGCCGAGAAACACGCTCTTCGCTTTGCCGCCGCCGGCCTTGCTCATTCGCAGCACGGCTTTCGGCGGATTATACAAGGTGGAAATGCCTTGAAGTTGCGGGGCCCCGACAGGGACGAATTCTTCAATTTCAACAGGCTTTTCAACTTTGGGCGGCGGGTTTAGGCGGAACGGATCTTTGCGGACGATCACCCCAAATTCTTTCAGCGCTTTCATTTTAGCTTCTTGGCGAGCCGCTGCAAGAGCATCGTCGTCTTTGGGTTTCTCCGGCGCAACCTCAACGGGCTTCAACTCCGGACCCACCACTTGAGGCAATGTGTTCGTGCTGATGATGGTTGCATTGGTGCTTACCGCCGGCACATTGGTGGTGGTATTTGACCGAACCGGCGGAGACTCTTGTGCCCATGTCAGCCCCCCTGCCCACGCGGTTACCGCTAGAATAAATAGAATTCGCCCCCCACTCATGTGAGTCAACCTAACGGACAATGGCCGGAATTGCCAGCGTTTTTTATCCCCACACATATGCATCAAAATAGACGCCGCGCGCGGGAAAGCGTTACTAATAAGCCGCCTGTGCACCGCCGACGCTGCGCTTTTTCATCCACGGCATCAATCCCCGCAGGCGGGCGCCCACTTTCTCGATGTTGTGTTTTTCGCCGTCTTTCATCAACTTATTGTAGCGCTTGTAGCCGGTTTCGTATTCCTTCACCCAGCCTTTGGCGAACTTACCATTTTGAATTTCCTTGAGTGCGGTCTTCATGCGGCGCTTCACGCTGGCGTCGATTATCTTCGGACCTACGCTCACGTCACCCCATTTGGCCGTCTCGGAAATAGAAAATCGCATGCCGCTAATGCCGGCTTCGTTCATCAAATCCACGATGAGCTTCAGCTCGTGCAGACACTCGAAGTACGCCATCTCCGGCTGATAGCCCGCCTCCACCAGCACCTCATAGCCGGCTTGGACGAGCGCGGTGGCGCCACCGCACAGCACTGTTTGTTCGCCGAACAAATCAGTTTCTGTTTCCTCTTTGAACGTCGTTTGCAGCACGCCCGCGCGGGTGCCACCAATACCTTTGGCCCAAGCGAGCGCAATCTTCTTTGCCTTGCGTGATGGGTTTTGGAAAACCGCGATCAACGCAGGCACGCCCTTCCCCTCTAGAAATTGTCGGCGCACGATATGGCCCGGCCCCTTGGGCGCCACCATTATGATGTCCACATTTTTCGGCGGCACAATGGTTTCGAAGTGAATGGAAAAACCGTGGGAAAAAACCAGAGTCTTTCCTTTGACGAGGTTCGGCTCGATGTCCTTTTTGAAACAAGCCGCCTGTTTGGTATCCGGCAGGGCCACCATTATGATGTCGGCACGGCGCACGGCTTCGTCGGTGTCGAACACCTCGAATCCCTTTTGCTTCGCCACGCGGCGCGACTTGCTGCCCTTGTAAAGGCCGATGATGACCTTGCAGCCACTCTCTTTGAGATTGAGGGCGTGCGCGTGGCCTTGGCTGCCGAACCCGAGCACCGCGAGGGTTTTCCCCTTGAGATCTTTCAGGTTCGCATCTTTGTCTATGTATACTTTTGCTGGCATTTTATTTTTATAAATTTATAAGGATGGATTCACTAGCGCGACAGTGCGACTTTTCCAGTGCGGGTTAATTCGAGCACGCCGAAGTTTTCCATCAACTCAATAAATTTTGTCACCTTCGTTTCATTGCCGGTGACTTCGATGGTCATGCTTTTGGGCTGGACGTCCACGATTTTGGTGCGGAAAATATCGGTGATTTGCATCACCTCCGAACGCCGTTTGCCATCCACTTTCACCTTCACCAAAACCAATTCGCGATCGACGTATTCGTAATCACGGAAATCCGTCACCTCCAGCACGTTCACCAGCTTGTTGAGCTGACGCACGATTTGCTCCACCGTGGCATCATCGCCCCGGGTCACGATCGTCATCCGCGAAACTTCTGGATCGTGCGTGGGGGCCACGTTGAGCGAGTCGATGTTGTAGCCGCGCCCACTGAACATCCCCGCCACGCGCGTGAGCACACCGAAGGTGTTTTCCATAAGGACGGAAATGGTATGTCGCTTGGGTTGCATTGATTTCGGGCCGCGCAAATTAGCAACGCGCCATTGTGTGGTCAATGTAATTCACGGCAAACCGCCTAAAAAAAGGGGTTATTTTCCTGCTCCTCAGCCACCGTGGTAAGCGGCCCGTGGCCGGGGCAAACCAAAGTGGCGCCCGGCAGTGTCAAGATTTCATCGCGCACTTTTGCACGCGCCAGTTCCGGCGTGTTAAAGTCCTTCCCCATCGAGCCTGCGAAAACCGCATCGCCCACCACCGCCACCGTCGGCGCTCCATCCGGCCAGCCTTCGATGACATACGTCACCCCATCCTCCGAATGCCCCGGCGTAAGCCGAGCGGTGACCGAGAATCCGCCCACCACCATCGCCTCGCCAGGCACCACGCGATTGCGTTCGGGCGCGCCAGAATTATTCGAGTGCAATTGAATTTCTGGCCAACGCTTGCGCACATCGCCAATCGCCGCGACGTGATCGCCATGCATATGCGTGATAAATAAATGCCGGACATCCAACTCATTCTCATCCGCGATGC